>JALVJU010000210.1 GCA_027034005.1 Marinilabiliaceae bacterium | reverse complement strand
CCCCGCCCCCCCCTGAAGGGTGGGGGTTTGAAATATCTGTTGTGTTAATAATCTCTGTCATCTTAAAGTTTCAAAAAATTACTAAGTATCTTTTCTCCTGCCTTACTGCTTTTTTCGGGGTGGAACTGAGTGGCAAAGAAGTTGTCCTTCTGAACGGCCGAGCTGTACGGATGGATGTAATCGGTAGTTGCCGTGGTGTGCTCTCCCGAAGCCACAAAGTAACTGTGAACAAAGTATACATACTCACCTTCAAGTGACGGGTCGAATATGTCGCCTTTAAGGTCGTAGATACTGTTCCAGCCCATGTGCGGAACTTTCACGTTGTCCGGATTGGGATCAGGTAGGATAAACTTTTTAACTTTTTCGTCAAAGATGTTCAGGCAAGCGACATCTCCCTCTTCGGAGTGGCTGCACATAAGCTGCATGCCGAGGCAGATGCCGAGCACCGGCTGTTTCAGCTCTTTGATCAGGCCTGCCAGCCCTGTTTTGTTCAGGTATTCCATGGTTTTCTTTGCCTCGCCCACTCCCGGGAAAATTACCTTGTCGGCCTTGATGATCTTGTCCGGATCTGCTGTGATCTCAGATTCGTACCCGAGCCGCATCAAGGCATTGTTTACAGACCTGATGTTTCCGGCATTATATTTTATGATAACTGTCTTCATTTTTCAAACTCTTCTCCTATTCTGTTAACGAGATTATGAAACTCCTTTTTGTTGTACAGGCGTGTAAGGAAGATGATCTTTCCTGTTCTGTCGATAAGTACGTTCCTGGTGACTCCCTCTTTTTTGCCGGCATAAAGTCCGAATATGTCAGCACCGGGGTCAAGGCCGATAGGGTATGTGATACCGGTCTGCTGCTTCAGCATTTCTGCCTTGGCTTTCGGTTCGTCCCTATCAACGGCAAACACCAGCATCCCTTTATCTTTGAATGCCTGCCATATCTCTTTTTCGATGTGGGGCATCTCTTTGCGGCATACACTGCACCAGCTTGCAGTGAATTGCAGCATCACTACTTTTCCTTTTAAATCTGACAGTTTAATAGTTTTTCCGTTGGTTAAGGTCATGGTAAAATCGGGAGCTGTATCACCGACTTTAACAAGGAAGCCCCTTTCATCCGGCATTTTGCTTTGCGAAAAAGATGTCAGGGACAATGATATAAAAAGAACAGAGATAAAAAGTTTCTTCAACATTTGTAAAGTTTTAGTAAGTGCATTTCAATTTTCCGCAAAGATAAACTTGTCATCTCATATTTCCTCTGATATAGGAAATAAACTCTTTGATCTTTTGCGGATCACTGCCATGTTCATCAAGTAATTTTATAAAAGCGCTTCCTACGATGGCTCCTTTAGAGTACTGACAGGCCCTGCTAAATGTTTCATTGTTGCTTATGCCAAAACCTATAAGCGTTGGGTGTATCAGTTGCAGTGAGTTCACTCTTTTGAAATACTCAACCTGTTTTTCCGAAACATCCTTTTTTGCACCTGTTACGGCTGCACTTGAAACCATGTAGATAAAACTTGTTGTGTGACTGTCGATGAGCTTTATCCGCTCGTCACTCGTTTGGGGAGTGATCAGGAACACGTTGGACAATCCCTTCTCCTCAAAACTTTTTGCATACTTCTCATTGTATTCGTCGAATGGCAGGTCAGGCAGGA
>JALVJU010000209.1 GCA_027034005.1 Marinilabiliaceae bacterium | reverse complement strand
TTCAAAAATCATGACAACCGCAACACGCGACCGGTTGGGAGAACAAAAAGACTTAAAGTTGTCATTGAAAATCATGGGACACGAACCTGCCTGTCTAACTGCATAGCCAGGTAGACCCGACTGCGCGATTAGGCGGGCCTGCCTCTGTGTTGTTCATTCGTGGAAAGACTGCATAAAAGTGGATTTTGTCGTACACCCTAATGCCATTAAAGTATGTTTAAAAAAAACATTAGTACAAATACCATCCTATGTTATGTTTTACAGCAGTGTTAAAAAATATTGAAATTTATCTCCATTAAACCTAAATGAAGTATTTTTGCAATGCGAAAACAAAATTTTCATTATGCAAAAGAAAGAAACGAAACTATTTACTGAATTTCCCCCGGTATCAACGGAGGAGTGGATGCAGAAAATAAAAGCAGACCTCAAGGGGGCGGATTTCGAGAAGAAACTCGTGTGGCGGACACAGGAAGGATTTAACGTCCGGCCGTTTTACAGGGAAGAAGACCTTGAACAACTGATGTACCTTGATGTGCTTCCCGGCGACTTCCCCTTTGTCAGGGGCAACAGTAAAAAAGATAACGAATGGCTTATCCGCCAGGACATAAAAGTCACAGACATAGAAGAGGCAGGTAAAAAAGCTTCTGGGTTACAGAACAAAGGCGTTACTTCCATAGGATTTATTTTTGAAAATGAAGCCCTGATAACCAAGGAAAACATTGCCGCACTGCTGTCCGGGATAGATTTGGGTTCAACAGAAATAAACTTCACTGCACCCGGCAACTACAGCAAACTGACAGATGCAATTCTATCTGTTCCCGATTCAGAAAAACTCTACGGCTCTTTCGGTTTCGATCCTCTTGGCACCCTTGCTGTCACAGGAAAGGGTTGCTACTCCATCGAAGAGGGATTTGATTTTGCCAAAGAGCTGATAGAAAAAACTAAACAACCCACGGGTTTCAAAACCATAAGCATAAATGCTAAACACTTTGGCAATGCCGGTTCAACGATAGTGCAGGAACTCGGCTTTAGCCTATCGATGGGCAACGAATACATTGCACAGCTTACCGACCGTGATGTTGACGTTGATGACGTTGCAAAAAACATCAAGTTCAATTTCAGTGTAGGCCCCAACTATTTTATGGAGATAGCCAAACTGCGCGCAGCACGTTTGCTCTGGGCAGCGATAGTTGAGCAGTACTCACCAAAAGATAAAGCATCGGCAAAGATGCACATCCACTGCGAGACTGCCGAATGGAATAAAACCATCTACGATCCTTATGTGAACATGCTGCGCACACAGACAGAGGCCATGTCGGCTGTGCTGGGGGGCACACAGTCACTTGCCGTCTTGCCATTCGATATATTCTTCAAAGAACCGGACGAGTTCTCCGAAAGGATTGCCCGCAACCAGCAACTGTTGCTGAAAGAAGAGTCGTATTTCGATAAGGTGGAAGATATCGCTGCCGGTTCGTACTACATCGAGAACCTCACCGACAGCATTGCTGCCGAGGCCTGGAAACTGTTTAAAGAGATAGAGGGAATAGGAGGATATCTGAAAGCTTTGAAAGAAGGATTTATCCAAAAGCTAGTCAAGACATCTGCCGACAACCGTCGAAAAGCAGCAGCCACAAGGCGCGAGAAAATGCTTGGCACAAACGAATATCCCAATCTGACCGAACAGATTGTCGACAAAATAGAAAAGGTAAGGTGTTACGACCTTAAAGCCGATGATGCGGTCATTGAGCCGATACAGTTGTTCCGTGGTGCCGAGGAATATGAAAAGCTGCGCCTTGCAACCGAGAGAGCAGACAAGCAGCCTGTTGTTTTCATGCTGACTTACGGTAACCTTGCAATGCGGCTCGCGCGTTCACAGTTCTCCGGTAACTTTTTCGGATGTGCAGGATACAAGATTATCGACAACATTGGATTTAAAACCATTGAAGAGGGTGTTGAAGCAGCCAAAAAAGCAGGCGCCGACATCGTGGTACTGTGCAGTTCGGATGACGAGTACACCGAAGCAGCTCCCAGGGCGCTTGAACTCCTTAACGGCGAAGCAATACTTGTTGTTGCAGGAGCACCTGCCAACATGGATGAACTGAAGGCAAAAGGAGTAGAGCACTTAATCCACATCCGTTCAAATGTACTTGAGACCTTACAGATGTTCAATGATAGACTAACACAGAGGCACGGAGACACAGAGTTATTTTATGAGAACTAACACGGAGACACGGAGCGTCATTAACTTTTTCATTTTTAAATGAAAAATATATCTCCGTGCCTCTGAGCCTCCGTGTTCATTCATTAAACCAATTTATCATGAGACCAGATTTTAAAAATATAGACTTCAGAGACATAAACAGACCCCAATCCGGTACAACTACCGGCGAAGATGAAAAAAAATGGGAAACATCCGAAAGAATACCTCTTAAAAGTGTTTATACCAAAGAGGACCTCGAAGGGATGGAACACCTAAACTATGCTGCCGGGCTGCCACCTTTCCTGCGCGGGCCATACTCCGCCATGTATGCCATGCGCCCCTGGACCATCCGTCAGTATGCCGGATTCTCCACCGCCGAGGAGTCGAACGCTTTTTACCGCCGCAATCTTGCATCAGGACAGAAAGGCCTTTCTGTGGCATTCGACCTGGCAACGCACCGGGGGTACGACTCCGACCATGAAAGGGTAGTTGGAGATGTGGGCAAGGCAGGAGTGGCCATTGACTCGATACTCGACATGAAGATACTTTTCGACGGCATACCGCTTAACAAGATGTCCGTTTCCATGACCATGAACGGCGCCGTACTGCCGGTAATGGCATTTTACATCGTTGCCGGACTGGAACAGGGAGCCAAACTGGAAGAACTGTCGGGAACAATCCAGAACGACATCCTGAAGGAGTTCATGGTGCGTAACACATACATCTATCCGCCCGAATTTTCCATGAGGATAATTGCCGACATATTCGAATACACATCCCAAAAGATGCCGAAGTTCAACTCTATCTCCATCTCGGGATATCACATGCAGGAAGCAGGCGCCACTGCCGACATCGAACTGGCATACACCCTTGCCGACGGCCTTGAATACCTTCGCACGGGCGTTGACTCAGGACTTAACATCGATGCCTTTGCTCCCCGGCTTTCGTTCTTCTGGGCGATAGGCATGAACCACTTCATGGAGATAGCCAAACTGCGTGCCGCAAGGATGCTTTGGGCAAAGATAGTTAAGCAGTTTAACCCTAAAAACCCGAAGTCGCTTGCCCTGCGTACACACTCACAGACATCAGGGTGGTCGCTTACCGAACAGGACCCGTTCAACAATGTGGGGCGTACTTGCATCGAGGCCATGGGTGCCGCACTCGGCCACACTCAGTCGCTGCACACCAATGCGCTGGACGAGGCGATAGCCTTGCCAACAGATTTTTCTGCACGCATCGCCCGAAACACACAGATTTACATTCAGGATGAAACTCAGATATGCCGTGCCGTTGACCCCTGGGCTGGCTCCTACTACGTGGAAACACTCACGCACGAACTTGCTCACAAGGCCTGGGAACACATCCAGGAGATAGAGAAGCTTGGCGGTATGGCCAAAGCGATAGAATCAGGGATACCCAAGATGAGGATCGAAGAGGCAGCTGCCCGCACACAGGCAAAAATTGACAGCAGGGCACAGGTGATAGTGGGTGTGAACAAATACCAACCCGAAACGGAGCAGGCGATCGACATTCTTGATATCGACAACAGTGCCGTACGCGGATCCCAGATAGAGAGATTGAAAAAACTCAGGGCAGAGCGTAACGAAGAGGAAGTGCAGGCCGCACTGAATGCCATCACCGAATGTGTTAAAACAAAAAAAGGAAATTTACTTGAGCTGGCCGTTGATGCTGCAAAAAAACGTGCTACCTTAGGGGAGATTTCTTATGCATGTGAAAAAATAGTTGGAAGATATAACGCCGTGATAAGATCAGTTTCAGGAGTTTACTCATCGGAAGCATCCAAAGATGCAGATTTTGAGAAGGCACGTGCCCTGGCAAAAGAATTTGCAGAGAAAGAGGGCCGCCAGCCGCGTATCATGATCGCCAAAATGGGGCAGGACGGCCACGACCGCGGGGCTAAAGTCGTTGCCACAGGCTATGCCGACATAGGTTTTGATGTGGATATGGGACCGCTGTTCCAGACTCCCGCCGAAGCTGCCAGACAGGCAGTGGAAAATGATGTCCACGTACTTGGCGTTTCTTCACTTGCCGCAGGTCACAAGACCCTTGTTCCGCAAGTAATAGAAGAATTGAAAAAACTTGGCCGTGACGATATCATGGTCATCTGCGGCGGAGTTATACCTGCCCAGGACTACCAGTATCTATACGATGCCGGCGCAATGGCCATATTCGGTCCGGGCACATCAGTTTCCAAAGCAGCCATCGAGATACTGACACTGTTGCTGCAAAGCATTGAAGATTAAAAGCAGAAAAGCAACGGCGTGACAAGATCACGCCGTTGCTTTTTGACCATCAGGTAGCCAGTTTCTGAAGTTTGTTGTAAAGCTTTCGTTTCTTAAATGTCTCAAAGTAATTGATCACCCTTCGCAGGACATCAAAATAAAGCGTTATGTACAGAACGATCGTGGAAATCCACAACACAATGGCATTGAATATTACCGTAGGTATAGTAATTCCGGCAAACACCTTCTCCGATGCATAAAAGTGTGCCCTGCCCCACTTTGATCCGGCCGGCATAAAAATCGGTTTACGCAACGGCACAATGGCTTTATCTGTCACCTCTACAGAACGAAATTCATTGTTGTTATAAACAATTCGCGCAAGAGCATCGTTGCAATATTTCCGTTTAAATGCCACGAAAGCCTCTTTTGATCCAAGCTTATCAACCAGGGCCGTCATTGCACTGTCCTTTTTTGCAACAAAGACTTTATACCTTTCCTGATTCCACTTTTTAACAATATCTAGCATAGTATCTACCTCCATGTAACACTCAGATTTATATTTTTTAAAAAACGGGATGCCGGAGATCAAACGACAGTCCTTGTTGCTACGCTCAAGCTTTTCCAGTTCATGAAACAACAGTTGTGACATTTTGCGCAACTCTTTTTCATCACCTGCCTGATATAGGTCATAACATTCTTTATTGATCTTCTTCAACTCC
>JALVJU010000208.1 GCA_027034005.1 Marinilabiliaceae bacterium | reverse complement strand
GGTCAAGCAAAAAGAAATTGTTTTTGAAAAAGACTTATTTTCCGGTTAATTTTGTTCTTTCTAACGTATTTACTGGGATACAAAGCCATTTTTAATAGGTGTTGAAAAACTTTCGGATGATAGTGTTGAAAAATCTAATAACTGGAAATATTCAGATACTCTTGAATTATCTGGACAGCCTTTTGGTAATAATGCACATAAGATATTTACAAAATCACAAGTGATGACTGGTTTTGGTTCAGCAGTTGGTAAACTTATAGATTTCGAGATAATAAACAACCTATATGATTTAGATACCGGTCTTCAGAGATAACATTGATGATGTTCTGATAAAAACAGGTGTTTATACCCGTGAGGAAGTTTACAACTAACCCGATTATTGCTTATTCCAGAATCAGATTTTACAAATTTTAGTGTTACATTTGATCATGTAAAACAATAACATACATGATCATGACTAAATTAATACTTTTTGTTTTCCTGTCCTCCCTAACAACATTGTTGTCCGGACAGATCAATGCCAGGCTATTCCAATATCCTGATGTAAGTGAAACACAGATCACTTTCTGCTATGCTGGCGATATCTGGGTTGTTCCCAAAACCGGTGGCACTGCCGTAAAACTAAGCTCTCCTGCCGGAGAAGAAACATATCCGAAATTCTCTCCTGACGGCAAGACCATTGCATTTAGCGGGAACTACAACGGAAATACCGATGTTTACACCATACCTGTTGAAGGAGGTATTCCCACATGCCTTACTTACCATGGTTACCCAGACAGGGTTGTCGACTGGTATCCGGACGGTTCGAAAATTATTTTTGCATCGCGCCGTAAAAGCGGAAAAGAGCGTTTCAACCAGTTTTATTTCACAGGTACCGAAAACGGCCTTCCCGTTAAGTTGCCGATGGAACATGCAGAGTACGGCTCAATATCTAAAGACGGCAAGACGATAGTTTTCACCGATAAATCAAGATTAACAAGGACCTGGAAAAGATACCGTGGCGGAACGGCTCCCGACATTTGGCTGATGAACCTTGAAACGCTGGATGCTGAAAAAATAGCAAAAAGTGATGCTAACGATGAACTGCCAATGATAAAAGGCGACAAAGTCTATTTCCTATCTGACAGAGGTGATGCAAAACGTTTTAATCTTTGGGTTTACAACATAAATTCAAAAAAAGTAAGGCAGCTCACCTCATTCACCGATTATGATGTACATTTTCCATCCATGGGGCCAAAAGATATAGTTTTCGAAGCAGAAGGCAAACTGTATCTTTTCAATCTCAAGAATGAAAAATACAATGAAGTAAAAATTAATGTTGTAAACGATTATCGCTCTTTAATTCCAAAAACGGTAAAAGTTAAAGACCTCATTCAACACGCATGGATATCGCATGATGGAAAAAGAGTTGCATTTGAAGCAAGGGGCGATATCTTTTCTGTTCCGGCAGAACACGGGTATGTGACAGACCTGACCCGAACTTCCGGCGTGGCCGAACGGTTCCCGGCATGGTCGCCAAACGGGAAATACCTTGCATACTGGAGCGACAAAAGCGGCGAATATCAGCTTATACTGAAAGACCTTAAAGAAAATACCGAAAGAACCATTACCTCATTTGAATCCGGTTACCGGTATCAGCCCTACTGGTCGCCCAACAGTAAGATGCTTGTTTTTATCGATCAGGCAATGAAGATAAGGTTGATCATGATCGAAACAGGTGAGATAGTGACCATTGACAAGATGCTATTTCAGTACCATGGTAATTTGTCACAATTCAAAGTTAGCTGGGATGCAAACAGCCGGTGGATAACCTATGGCAAGGATACGCCCAAAAGGTCCCATGCCATTGCCCTATACGATGTTAAGAACCGTAAACTACATCAGGTCACTTCCGGTTTTTACGATGACTACACCCCCGCTTTTGACCCGGAAGGAAAATATCTGTTTTTCCTTACCAACAGGTATTTCGCGCCAAAATACAGCGATATGGATAATACTTTTATCTACACAGGTTCTACAATGCTTGCAGCGGTACCCCTGACATCCGAGATAAAATCTCCGGTAGCTGCACGAAACGATGATACAGAGATCAAATCCGACAAGAAGAAAGAAGAGAAAAAAAAGAAGGATAAGAGTAATGACAAAGGAAAAGATAAGGAAAAAACATCAAAAGAGAAAAAGAAAGAAACGAAGATAGAACTTGAGGGATTCGAACACAGATTAGTTCTCTTACCAATTTCTCATGGTGACTATTCTGACCTTTCAGCCTTGACCGGTAAAGTTTTATACATGACCGGTGACGAACTGAAATATTACGACTTGAAAAAGCGTGAAGAGAAATCAATAATCAAAGGAATACAAGGCTATCAGGTTTCTGCCGACGGTAAAAAGATATTGACACGCAAAAAGTCATCATGGTATATCATCGATCCTGCACCAGGACAGAAAACGGACAAGCCGTTGCCTGTGGATGACATGCAGATGGTCGTGGATCCTAAAAAAGAATGGAAACAAATATTCACCGATGCATGGCGGCTCGAAAGGGATTTCTTTTACGACAAGAATATGCACGGAGTCGACTGGCAAGGGGTTTACGATCAATATCTGCCTTTGCTTGAGCAGTGCGTCACCCGCTGGGATGTAAATTTCGTTCTTGGAGAAATGATAGGCGAACTTAGCTCATCACATTCATACAAAGGAGGGGGTGATACCGAACACTCAAAACATATGAGTGTGGGATACCTCGGAGTTGATTATGAAGTGAAAGACGGATATTACCGCATTAAGCATATCGTTGACGGGGCAAGGTGGGATGCTGAAAAGCGCTCGCCACTAAAAGCTCCCGGCGTTGATGTTAACGAGGGGGATTACATCCTTGCTGTAAACGGTATCGATCTGGATATTTCCAGGTCTCCTTACGCCGCATTCCGTGGGCTCTCTGGCAAAACTATTGAACTGCTTGTAAACAACAAGCCTGACAAAAAGGGAGCTGAAAAAGTGATAGTAAAAACCATGAGTGACGAATACCGCCTGAGAAACCTTGAATGGATAAACACAAAACGCAAACGTGTTGAAGAAGCCACCAACGGACAGGCAGGATATATTTTTGTGCCAAGCACAGGTATCGACGGACAAAACGAATTGGTACGCCAATTTATGGGGCAGTGGAACAAACCTGCACTTATCATTGATGAGCGGTTTAACAACGGTGGTCAGATACCTGACAGGTTCATCGAGCTGCTCAACCGTAAACCGCTTGCCTACTGGGCCGTACGTGACGGTCAGGACTGGCAGTATCCCCCCGTTGCCCATTTTGGCCCTCAGGTGATGCTGATAAACGGATGGAGCGGCTCGGGAGGCGATGCTTTCCCTGCATACTTCCGCAAGGCAAAGCTGGGTGAACTGATAGGAACCCGTACATGGGGAGGATTGATAGGCATATCAGGCGCCCCTCAGTTGATAGATGGCGGAGTTGTTACAGTCCCTACCTTCAGAATGTACGATCCCGATACCGGAGAATGGTTCAAAGAAGGACATGGCGTAGATCCCGATATCGAAGTCGATGAAGATGCCGGAAAACTTGCAAAAGGCATAGACCCCCAACTGGAGAAGGCCATTGAAGTGATCAGGAAGAAACTTGAGACAGAACCCTACATTAAGCCGGCACGTCCCGCCTATGAAGTGAGATAAAACAGGTATTACAACAAAGGTTCTACTGAGTTTTCTGTGGGTTTTCAAATTTATGATATTAAACGGGTGTACAACAAAACCCACGAAATTAAAATGGGGACTAAAACAGTTACAGATTTTTCTTCGCTAATCTCAAATTGACAATCAAATATTCCCCAAAAATTTGCAGCCCCATCGGGGCGTAACAATGGTAACCCCGTCCGTAAGGACGGGGATAAGAAATCACGGAAATCAAACCTGGTTGGCGGGATTTTTGACGCGCAGCATTCAAAAATCATGACAACCGCACCACGCGATCATTGAGGGTTCTGAAAACCCACAACAAATCTCGTAGAACCACAAAAACAAACGGGATATGCCATACGAAACGTCAAATGACATATCCCGTTTTTTTATTTTGCCTGATACAGCTCCACCCAGTTAATAAAATTATTGAATTCGGAGTAATGGTCCGACAACCAGGCCAGCACTTGCGGACGATATGTGGTATTGCTGATGTAGTATGCAAATGAATCGGTGAAATTATTTTCATGCATCTCTTTGAAAAAATCAAGATATGTCTGTTCCCAGAAACCGGTCTTCCCCGTATACTTCTGGCTTATGACATTACAGAACATATCGGTATTGGCTACAAATACATTAAGTTTATCTTGTGGTTCAAATTTATCCTTGTACGGGGTGGCTTTCAGTTTGATCTCAAGGTCCACCATTTTATAAAAATCATTTTCATTGTTATCTATCGAAACAATTGTATTTCCGCCTGAACTGTTGACCCCCGACTTCCATATCTCTTCCAGCAAATTGTATGACTCCTTTGCCCTTTCCGAATCCTGTTCAAGCAACAAAAAATAGTACAACGACAGCATTGCCTTTACAGTCTCCCCTTTGCGCAACATCACATGTGACAACAGGAAATGGCTTGCAGGATAGTTTCTGTCAACATCTATCGACCTTATCAGGCTCCTCTCGGCCATTCCCATATCACCGTTGTTATAGTAGCTCAGACCCAGATTGAACAATGCTAGATTGTTTCCCGGAAATTCGTGAACCGCCTTATCGTATATCTTCAATGATTTCTTCGGCTTATCACCCTGATCATATGCTGCTCCGAGTATCAAATATGCTTCAAGCTTAAGAGAATCCCCCTGTCTGATGATCTGTTTACTGTACTTTTCTGCATCTTTTGAGTTGCCTGTCTGAAGAAAAGCAAATGCAAGTTCGTATTTAGCGCTTAAATTATTTTTATCTTTTTCCAATGCTTTCTGGAGCGCTGCTATTGCCCTTATGTAACTTCCTTCGCTGTTCAGTTCTACAGCCTGCTTTACAAGATCGGCGGCTGAATCTTCCTGAGCCAATATAACAAAAGGAATACAAAAAAGAAGAATGAAAAATATAGATTTGTTATGCATGTAAAAGAATTTATCTTCAGAAGTGGATTAATGAAAAACTAAATGTACTATCTCTTCAAGATATTT
>JALVJU010000207.1 GCA_027034005.1 Marinilabiliaceae bacterium | reverse complement strand
CACCTCATCGGCAGGGGTGTTCTTCATCAACTCCTGAATATTGTACTTCTCAAAATATTTTTGCTTGTCAGCTTCAGAAACATCCCCACTGCTTTTAGTATATTTGCTCACAAAATCATCAATAGTGGAAGGCCTGCAGGCAGCGCTCAGGGGACAGGCTGAAGAGAACAGCTCCGGATGATGAAGGGCGTACACAAAAGCACCTCCCCCTCCCATCGACAATCCTGCAACAGCACGGTAACGTTTGTCTTTCCTTATCCGGTAAGTCTTCTCGATGAAAGGAATAAACTCTTCGAAAAAGAAATCTTCATACCGCCACTCCCCTGTTATGTCGTTAAAGTACCCGCGTTTCCCCGTATTGGCATCAGGCATAACAATTATCATGGGTGTTGCCTTCCCTTCTTTAATCGCCTTATCGGCAATGTACTGCACCTCTCCAAACTGTATCCACCCGGTCTGATCGTCACCACTGCCATGAAGAAGGTAAAGAACGGGATAACTCCGTTGTGAAGAATCGTAACCGGGTGGCAGGTAAACTGCATATTTTCTTTCACTCTTAAGTATCTTGCTCGTCATGGAAAGATCGTCATATACCTTTCCGCCCTGTCCGTATGCAGCTAGAGTAAACATCAGGCTTAATATCATCAACACCGGATTTTTCATAGATCGATCGTTTTTGTTCTTTGTCAATTTATAAAAAGTATCCGAGTTATGAAAACACGATGTAATACCCCATCGTAAGTTTAACCCTCGGCGTGGCTCTTAGCCACACCGAGGGTGTCTTTCTAATGTAAATCAACAACGTTAGACAGATAAAATTATTTAATGTAATTTTGCACAAAAATTGTGATGATAGGATCGATACTGAATCTTTTCAGAAACAAAAAAACCGAGACAGACAACGAGATGAAATATTTGATCACGGGACTTGGGAACATAGGTGCTGAGTATGCCCACACAAGGCATAACATCGGTTTCGATATCCTTGATACCATGGCAGAAGAGAAAGGACTGACTTTCGAGGATAAGAGATATGGTGCCGTTACAACATATAAGTTTAAAGGAAGAAACTTCATCCTGCTTAAGCCAAACACCTATGTTAACCTGAGCGGAAGGGCGGTAAACTACTGGCTTCAGAAGGAGAAGGTACCTGTAAGCAAACTGCTTGTCGTTGTTGACGACCTTGCTCTTCCGTTCGGTACCCTGCGGCTTAAGCCCAAAGGAGGTGATGCCGGCCACAACGGCCTGAAGAGCATACAAAGTACTCTTGGGACAACCAACTATGCCCGGTTAAGGTTTGGCATAGGAAATAATTTCAACAGGGGACAACAGGTAGATTACGTTCTCGGCAAATGGGACCGCGATGAAAAAGCTGTACTGTCCGAAAAGATAGAACAGGCTATTGAGATGATAAAAAGTTTCGGTACCATAGGCACTGCACAAACGATGAACATGTACAACAATAAGTAGCCATGGGTGACAGCGAAAATGTAAGGATCGATAAATTCCTGTGGGCTGTACGGCTTTTCAAGACAAGGAGCATGGCAGCTGAGGCCTGCAAAAAGGGACGTGTGCAGATAAGCGGTATGAATGTCAAATCGTCCAGGACTGTCAAGCCGGGAGATACCATCGACATAAAAACACCCCCTATTACCCGTACGTACAAAGTCCTTGCAGTTGCAGAAAAACGCATGGGGGCAAAACTCGTGCCTGATTTCATCAAAGACATCACACCGGAAGATCAGCTTGAAATACTGGAGATGACACGCCTTGCCTACCAGCAGGGAAGAAGAAAAGGCCTGGGCCGTCCCACCAAAAAAGACAGACGGGATATAGAAAGGCTTTTTAATGAAGAATGAGAATAGTTTGAAGTTCGAAGCTCGAAGTTGGAAGGGGAGTCGGCAGTTAGCAGATAGCAGTCGGCAGAAATCGATATTAAAAAAAGGTGCGTTAGCGCCGTAACATTTGTAGAAACAGGATGACAATTAAACAAAAGGTGCATAGCACCGGAACATTAAAACAGGAAGGGGAATCGGCAGCAGGCAGTTTTCTGTCGGCAAAAAGAATTTTTAACAAAACACATCAAATGATGTAGCTTGAACATTGAACTAAAAACACATAACCAAATCAACGAATAAACAAATAACCCGCCTGACTGCGCAGTTCTACCTGGCTATGTAGTTAGACAGGCGGGCAGGCCATTTGACCATAGAGCCATAGAACCCTAGAACCATTTAACACTTTAACTCATGATAATAGCACACAAGAAAAAAGACGAAAACATAATCGAATACATCCTTTACATGTGGCAGGTGGAAGACCTGGCGAGGGCATACAACCTCGATATGGATGAGATAGGAAAAAACGTGATCAGCCAGTACGACCAGCCGGAGGAGGTCATACAGCAGATAAAGGAGTGGTGGGAGAACCTCGTGGCCATGATGAAGGCAGAAAAGATAGAAAAGAGCGGACACCTGCAGGTGATAACAAACACAGTGAACGATGTCAACCGCCTGCACCTGGAACTGCTGAACAAACCAAACGAAGCTGCTTACCAGCACGCATACAATTCTGTTGCCGGCCTGCTCAAGGAGTTCGACAACAGAAGCAACAACAAGTTCAAAAACGACATTGAAGCTGCCATAACAGCTATCTACTCGGCATTCCTTCTTAAACTTCAGGGCAAAGAGATAAGTGAAGGCACTGCCGATGCAGTTCAGCGTTTCAGCAAGTTTCTTGCCCTGCTTGCTGCAAAATACAAGGAAGAGATGGAGATGAAGGAGTAGTTTTTTTCATTCATAAATAATCTTTTAAAACATCAGACCATGAGACTTTTTTCTTTCGAACTAACAGCTTTTTCACTTCTTGCCCTTATCATGTTCTCCTGCAACGGAGAGAAAAAGATCACACAGCCGCAAAAAATCAAATCGGAGCTTTGTGTAGGGAAATATTACACTGAAGAAGAGGGAGCAAAAAAACTGCAGGAGTATGCCCAGACATACCATACAGCTGCAGAATGGGAGAAAAGGGCTGACAAAATAAGAAAGCAGATAAGAAAAGGTGCCGAACTCAATCTCATACCTCAAAAGGACTGGCATTATCCGATTAAGGTAATCAGGGGAACCAAACATAAAATGGACGGATATACCGTAGAGAACATCGCACTTGAGCTTAAACCGGACTATTTTGTCCATGGCAACCTTTACACTCCGGAAAACGTAAACGGTAAAATTCCTGCCATCCTGAACCCTCACGGCCACTGGTTCAAGCCCGATGATTACGGAAGGTTCAGACCGGATATGCAGTACCGTTGTGCAGTTTTTGCCAAAATGGGCGCTATCGCTTTTGCCTGGGACATGTACGGAACCGGAGAAGACACTGCACACAGGCATCATGCCCCCGAAGTGCTTACAATGCAGACATTCAACACCTTGCGCATACTGGACTATATCAGCTCTCTCCCCGAAGTTGATACATCGAGGATAGCAATCACTGGGGCATCAGGAGGCGGCACACAGACATTCATTGCTTCTGCCATTGACGACCGTATCGATGTATCGGCTCCCGTGGTGATGGTTTCAGCCCATTTCTTCGGAGGATGTGTCTGCGAAAGCGGCAAGCCCATCCACAAACACGGCAACTTTGAAACGAACAATGTGGAGATAGCAGCTTGTTTTGCACCCAAGCCGCTCCTGCTTGTTTCGGACGGTAACGACTGGACAAAAAACGTCCCCAATGTTGAATACCCCTACATCCGGAATATTTACAAGCTTTTTGGGGCTGAGGACAATGTCGAATACGCACATTTCAAAAATGAAGTACACAACTACGGTCCGTCGAAGAGGCAGGCCGTGTATAAATTCTTCATAAAACATCTGGGCCTTAAACCCGGCAACCTGCTGACATCTGACGGAAAAATTGACGAAAGTTTTGTAAAACTGCTCAGCACAGATGAATTAAAGGTTTTTCCCGAAAGGGAGCTGGTAAAAGACCCCATGAAAGATTAACCGTCAAAGTAAAAGGATTTTGCAACAACTTTAAAGCCCGCATAATTTCTTATATTTGTGTTGTTCCGGAAAACAATTTCTATGCCTTTGAGACTGTTAACATTCTTCATCCTTAGCATTCTGATAACCTTTTCTGCTTTTGGCAACGGTGATTTCAGGCATATATCAACAAAAGAAGGGCTTAGCTCGAACAGAACATACCGTGCCATACAGGATAAAAAAGGCTTTATCTGGATAACAACAGATATGGGGGTTGGCCGTTTTGACGGAAAGGGCATTGTACACTACGAACTGGAACGCTATGAAGAGATATCAAGATACGGATATCAGTTCAACCATATACTCATAGATGAGAATGACAACATTTTCATAGTTACAAATCGCAACTACGTCTATCGGTTCAACCCTGACAAAGACAAGTTTGAACTGATAAACACATTTCATGACTATTTTGGCAAATATGTTTATGATGCGCTGATAACATCGGACAACAAGTTGTTACTGGGCACCCCTTCTTCCCTTTTAATTTATGATTATGTAACCGATAGCATTTCCAAACCGGGTGTAAGACTAACAAACATACATACATTCATTGATTTTGACGATGGTTATATCTTTGCGGAGATCAACAGTCTGATAAAAACAGATAAAAACTTCACTACTTCAAAAAAGTTAGACAATGGGATGCCGGAGCCCAATGTTTTCATTTTAAAAATAGTGCATGATAAAAAACGGAACAGATTATGGATAGGCACAAAGAACTCTGGCATTTTATACTTCGATTTTAATACGAATAGGTACTCTGAAGTCAATACGAACAAATACCTGAAGGATTTTCCTGTTAAGGAAATGACTATCATGAACGACTCGACCCTTCTCATCGGGTCGGACGGTGCCGGGCTGATGATGATGGACATGAACACGAATAAGCTCACTGCAAGGTATCAGTTCGATCAGGATGACGATAATTCGATAAGTTCCAATGTAATTCACGGAATCCTTTTAACCCGCGACTCCCTGCTTTTTATCACTACCGATATAGGCGGGGCATGCATTATGAATCCGCACAGATCGGGATTTACTCCTATCAAAAGAGAAAAAGGAAATCCAAACTCATTGCGCAACAATGTGGCCTATGCCATCAAAGAGATATCGCCTGACAACATAGTTTTTGGAACTGACCGGGGACTGTCACTCTGGAACAGAAGAACTAACAGGTGGACACATCCGGGCAAAAGCACAGATAACGGAAAGAACAACGTTGTTACGCAGATCGCACCCGCAAAAGACGGCACTTTCTGGGTTAATTATTTCATTGGGCAAACCCGTGTTTTCAATCCTTCTCCAAAGTTCAGGATCGTTCCCCCTGAACTAAAAGCAGTAAGGAATTCAAAAGCAATGCTCTTCGACGACAGGACAAACACTTTGTGGATGGGACGTAACGGCCGCAATGTCACTCTTATCTCATACAACTTTGACAATCATACATTAAATCACTTTACGCTGCCCTATGTGCTCGATCTGAAGAAATACAAAAAAAGAAAGATACTGGCCGGAACCATAAACGGTTTGTACATAATCGACATTTTCAAAAATGATTTTTTCAGGGAAGACAACATATCAAATAAGGTCAGCAGAATATCGTCCATGGCCATCACAAATGATGATAATTTATGTATAGCCAGTTACGAAGGAGGCATTGCACGAGCTGATCTCAACGGAGGTGACATTACCCAATACACTATGGCCAATGGCCTTCCGTCAAACCATTTTTACTCCATAGAAACAGACAGATCAGGCAATATCTGGGCAGCATCAGACAAAGGTATTTCAAGGATAAACTCCCTAAACGGAAAAATTGTAAATTTCTTCACTTACGATGGCGCTGTCACTGTCGATTACCTTCATCATCCCATATGCAAACTGCACACAGGAGAAATAATCGTTGGCGGAACAAACGGAGCAACTCTGTTCGATCCGCAAAAAGTGAGAGTACCTGACTATTCCGGCAATCTTGTTTTTACATCCCTTTTTGTGAATCAGGAAAAGATAACTCCGGCCAACTCTAAAATCCTGACATCACCGCTGAACAGTACCGGTAAAATACAACTGACTTTTAATGAGAACTCTTTCTCAATTGAATTCACTAACATCGACCTTGTACATCCGGGCCAACACAAGTACACATGGAAACTCGAGGGCTTTGATACCGACTGGTCAAAACCGGTACCTGACGGAATTGCCAACTACTCGAACCTTGCACCGGGAAAATATAAATTCAGGGCACGGTTAATCTCGAATATTTTATCAGGCATATCCCCACCTGAAAGAAGCATTGAAATAACAATTAAGCCACCGTTCTGGAGGACTCCCCTGGCATTTATCCTGTATATACTCATTATACTTTTCATCATCCTGCTTGCATTGCACTACAACAAACTGATGCACGATGTAAGGAGCACTAACGAAAGATTGCAGTACCTTGCAAATATGGCCCATGAGATAAAAACACCTTTGACGTTGATTCGGGCACCCGTTGAAGACCTTGCACGTGAAACAACTGACAGCAACACAAAAGACAAACTCAAGCTTGCCCTGAACAATATTGAAAAACTGCAAAAAAAGATAAGTCAGTTCCTTGATTTTAAAAAAATATACCGGATTGAGAATATTTATCCGGAAAAGATTGACATCATCTCTTTCGTTAAGAAAAAGATCTATGCTTTCAACCTTGTTGCAGAAAAGAACAACATTAAGCTGACCTTTGAAAGTGCTGCAGAGAGCCAGATAATTTACTGTGCCCCGGAAATACTTGACAGGATCATCAGCAATCTCTTGTCCAATGCAATAAAATACAACAAGCCGGGTGGTTTCATCAATGTCAGGATACTTGTGGAAGAACCGAACTGGAAAATTACAGTGACCGACTCGGGGATTGGAATACCGTCAAAAGAGATCAACAAGATTCTCAAACCGTTTTACCGTGCATCAAATGCTAAAAATGTAAACAAACCGGGAAGTGGTGTGGGACTTGCCCTTGTTGCCGACATGGTCAAATTGCTGGGAGGAAATATTAAAATAAAAAGCAAAGTAAACAAAGGAACTACTTTCAAACTTGTTTTCCCTGTCGGACAGCCGGATATCCACAGCATTGAAGATGAACCTACCTTAAGTGATACCGGCACCTTGGATATTGAGACCGAAGCCGCTACTCCTGACAGATTAAAAGTGCTGATAGTGGAAGATGACGCGGAACTAAGAGAATATATCAGGAAAGAGCTTTCGGACAAGTACCGTGTCATCGAGGCATCAGACGGGGACGAAGCATTGAACATCATAAAAAAAGAACTGCCCGACCTTGTTCTCTCGGATGTGGGAATGCCCGGTATGAACGGAAGGCAACTATGTATCAGCATAAAGAAAGAACCTTCCACTTCCCATATCCCAGTCATTCTTCTTTCCGGTCTCGACTCCAAGGAACACATACTTAAAGGGCTGGAAGCAGGAGCTGATGATTACATTACAAAACCGTTCGACTCCTCCATTCTTAAGGTCAAGATAGAAACACTGATCAACAACAGGCAAAAGGTCAAAGACATAATTCTTGATCCCGGCAGAGGCATTCATGAAGCTGACATAAGCAACAAGTTAGACCAGGAGTTTGTGTCAAAAATAACCTCCCTCATTGAGGAAAACATATCCGACCCGGAATTGTCAGTCCGTATGCTTTACTCCTCGGCAGGTATGAGCAGAACTGCATTCTATCACAAGCTAAAATCCCTGATCGACATGTCGCCTGCCGAATTCATCAGACTTGTAAGGCTTAACAAAGCTAAAGAACTGCTCCTTACAAACAAATACAACATAAACGAGGTTGCCTATATGAGCGGATTCTCTGATCCAAAGTATTTCAGTACATCATTTAAAAAGCATTTTGGCAAATCGCCGTCAGCTTTTGTTAGTGGAAAATAATTTTCTACCAGGACTTTTCAGACATTTATCTTTTAGTCTTAATCCCGCCTACGACATTCCCAAAGTTCAGTCTTTATTTTTAATAATTTTATTAAAACCTCTTACAGTTTTGTACTTTTTTTAACCTTTCTGCACAAAATCAAACCTCCGCTATTACTTCTGCACCCATTTACTGCAATGCAAATACAGACTTTTACAAAAAGGAAACCACCGGGCATCTCAAGCCTTAAATATCCCGAAACAATCCAAACAATATTTAAACCATTATTGTCATTTATTGAACCATTCAAATGATTTTCACAAATACATTTGACCCTTGTGAAAATTAATTAACAATAAATGTAAATGCTTTTGAAAACTCTGCTTTTTATTATTTTCTTATGTTTGCTTACCAGCCTGACATTTGCCCAGACAACAATAAAAGGCAAAATAACAGATGAATCGGGTGACCCGTTGCCCGGTGCCAACATCTATGTAAAAGGAACAACAAACGGTACCATTAACGGAAAATATCAGTTAAATGTGAAAAAGAACGATGCAGGTGCTTCTTTCAGCGGCGGAACAAATAATGGTTCATACTATGTTTCGGCCGGCTGCAACGGCATGGAAGGTATTGCTGACAATCTTCATGTACAGGCTGGAAATTTCAGGATCAACCTGACAAAGAATATCACAAAAAAATTAAGGCTCGACAGCCAGGTATCGCTTTTCTACTGTAACGGCACATTTCCACAAGGCAATGTGTATGTTCCTGCAAACATTGCAAACCCGGACCTTACATGGGAAACAACAATTCAAACAAATATCGGTCTTGACCTTGGTTTGTTTAACAACCGCCTGACCGCTACCCTCGATCTTTACACTAAAGATACAAAAGACCTGTTACAGCAAGTTGCACTGCCGACCTCTACAGGCTACAGAAAAATTTACATCAACAGGGGCTCGATAACCAATAAGGGTATCGACGTGATGCTGAATGCAGTGATAATCGAGAAACAGGACATGCACCTGTCTGTTGGTGGAAACTTCTCAGTGAACCGTAACAAAATAAAGGAACTTGGGATCCCTGACGCACCCGTTTATGTTAACGGAGAAGAACAAATGAGGTCATACTACCTGAGTGATAATGTTTCAACAGGAAACACATTCAAATGCCCGGCCAATATATTCATGGCAGATGAGCCCATCGGCATGTTCTGGGGATTCAAAACCGATGGCATCTACCAGGAAGGCGACACGCCTGCCGTAAAATACGGAAAACAGCCTGGTGATGTGAGGATACTTTCCCTCAACAACGACGGCACCATAGACAAGAGCTACCGTACATTCCTGGGCGATCCCAACCCGGATCTCATATTTGGGTTCAACGTAGCCTTCGATTACAAAAGATCCTCCTTGAGCATGGCCTGGAACGGCAACAAGCTTCTCGTTTCATTTGATGAAAGGAACGGATGGGGGCAAAAACAGGCTCCTGTTTTTGCCGAAACAGCAAGGCATCTGCAAAACTCATACGATCAGTCATCATGTACAGATGTTATATCACCTGATAATCATAACGGGCCTGTAACGGGTTCCGGCCCATATATCTCGGCCCCGGCACAGGAGATTAATGGTATTGATACAAATCAATGTAGCACCTATTTCAAATGGCACTACGACAACAGTGCTTTGGCAATCCTTACAATGCCTGTAAGGATACTGGATAACCTGACATTCAAATATACCGTTAATTATGAAATCGTTGAAGGACAACAGCTCATGGAAGCCAGGCCTGAAATATCAGGCCGGCCTCCTTTTATTCCCTAATAATGAAACTAATAAATGAAAAAAAATATGTACTTATCCAGACAGGGCTTATCATCGCTTTGCTTATCATGGTGATCATAATGCTGATATACCTGTAAATCAAATCTCAAACCCATTGATAAAAACCAAAATCTAAGCAAATGAAACAGCTACTTTACTTTACATTACTGATATTTTTTTCAGCACCTTTCTTTTTTTCTTGTCAGGACTCTTCCAAAAACTCAACAAAAGGTGAAGCGGTTTACCTGGATCCTAAAGCAGATATAAACGACCGCATAGACGACCTGTTGTCACGCATGACACTTGAAGAAAAGATAGGTCAGATGTGCCAGTACGTTGCACCTCTTCACATCCAGGAAACCATTGAACGGATGAAAAAGAACATGAAGATAAAAAAAGGCAACGACCAGTACGGCCTCTACCCCGGCATTGATGCCGACAGCCTTAGGCACCTTGTTGTGCAGGGACGTATCGGTTCATTCCTTCATGTAAAAGATATAAAGGAAGCAAATGAACTGCAGGAACTTGCACAGAGATCTAGGCTCAAGATACCTTTGATAATCGGCATTGATGCCATTCACGGCCATGCTCACATCTACGGTGCCACAGTTTACCCCACGCAGCTGTCACTTGCCAGCACATGGGACGACAAGCTTGCTTTTGAGATCGCTAAGGCCACAGCAGAAGAGATGCGTGCAACAGGCATGCAGTGGACTTTCTCCCCTAACGTCGAACTGGCCCGCGACCCGCGTTGGGGACGTACCGGCGAAACATTCGGCGAAGACCCTGTGCTTGTGGGACGTATGGGAGCTGAGTTCACAAAGGGATACCAGGGTGACCTCGGCAAGAACAATGTGATAGCATGTGCCAAGCACTTTATTGGTGGCGGGGAACCTTTCAACGGACTGAATGCAGCTCCACTTGATGTTTCGGAACGCCGCTTGCGTAATTTATGGCTTCGCCCTTTTAAGGATCAGGCAGAAGCTGGTGTTTACACTTTTATGGCTGCACACAACGAGATATCAGGCATGCCTGCACATAAAAATAAATTCCTCCTCACCGATGTGCTTCGTAAAGAGTGGGGGTTTCAGGGCTTTGTAGTTTCCGACTGGATGGACATTGAGAGGATACACGACCTTCACCATGCTGCCGAAACTTATGATGACGCATTTGTACAGTCGATAGAGGCAGGAATGGACATGCACATGCACGGCCCGAACTTCCTCGAATCTGTAGAGATTTCCGTCAAAGATGGAAAGCTTGACGAGCAATGCATCGATCGTGCCGTAAAGAAAATACTTCGTGCCAAATTCATGCTCGGCCTGTTCGAGCAACCTGTCAGGGATGAGCAGGAGGCAAAAAAAGCACTCTTCACTCCTGAGCATAAACAACTTGCCCTGAAATCTGCCCGTGAAGCGATCATATTGCTTAAAAACGACGGGATACTCCCATTCAAAAACAAAAAGAAGATACTTGTAACCGGCCCCAATGCCAACAACCTTCGACTCATGGGCGACTGGGCACTTAAACAGCCCGAAGAGAACATCACAACTGTTTTCGAAGGCATGAAACAGGTTTTCAAAGGAGCAAAGGTTGACTACATCAACAGCGGCGAGAGCCTCCGTCACCCTGATGATTCAAAACTAAAAATGCCCATAGCCAAAGCGTCTCAGTACGATGCCGTGGTGATAGTGGTTGGTTCAAATTCCCTTCGCTACGACATGAATGAGAAGAACTGCGGAGAGAATGTTGACCGCGGCCGTATCAACCTCATGGGCAACCAGCTTAAGCTTGTAAAAGAGATCTACAAACGAAACAAAAATGTCGTGGTGGTTTTCATCAACGGACGTCCGCTTGCCGAGCCGTGGATAAAGGATAACATTCCTGCCTTCATCGAAGCATGGGAGCCCGGATGTATGGGAGGACAAGCCATTGCTGAAGTGATCAGGGGAGATGTCAACCCATCAGGGAAACTGACCATCACCGTACCTTACGACGTGGGACAGGTGCACATGGTGTACAACTACCTGCCTTCATCATTCCTGCACCACTACATCGACATGCCGAGCAAACCGCTTTGGCCGTTCGGATACGGGATAAGCTATACCACTTACAAATATTCAAACCTGAAAGTAGCACCTAAGGCATCGGTGAAAGACACTCTCGATATTTCGGTCGATGTTTCCAACACCGGAGATGTTGACGGAACCGAGATAGTGCAGCTTTACATTCGCGATGACTATTCCCTCTCGACACGTCCCGTGAAAGAACTGGTAGATTACAAAAGAGTACTTCTGAAAAAAGGTCAAACAAAAACAGTAAAATTCCGTCTTCCTGTCGAAAAGCTCGGATACTACAACGAAGATCTGAAATATGTCGTAGAACCGGGTACATTCACCATCATGGCGGGCAGTTCATCCGACAACAAAGACCTTCTGAAGAGTAAGGTAATGGTCAAATAGCAATGATTTGTTGAAAATTCAAGAAAAATTGAACAATAATAGAGGTTCAGAAGTATGATTTGCGTTATCTTTATCATTAATAAAAATCGCTAATCGCATATTTTTAAACATTAAACGTTATGAAAAACAAATTATCATTCCCGTTGATGCTCCTTGTGGCATTGACTGCATTTTCGGCTTGTTCGCCTAAACAGCAAAAGACAGCGAACAAAGAGACCAGGCCAAACATCATCTACATCATGAGTGATGACCATACCACTCAGGCCATCACTGCTTACGACAGCATTTATGGCAAGTACTTTTCTACGCCTAACATCGACAGGATAGCCAAGGAAGGCATCCGCTTCGACAATGTGTACTGTGCAAATGCCATTTGCGGCCCCAGCCGGGCCATTATCACCTCGGGTAAATATTCGCACAAGAACGGATACTACAAGAATGAAAGTGGCGGGCACTTCAACCCCGATCAGTGGACTTTCCCCGAAGAGCTGCACAAGAACGGATACACAACTGCAATGGTTGGCAAATGGCACCTCGGCAGTGCTCCGCGCGGATTTGATTTCTACATGTACCACAACAACCCCGGACAACAGGGATACTACTGGAACCCCGTTTACGACTACAACGGCAAGCAGGTCCAGGTACAAGGTTATGCCACGAACATCACTGCCGATACGGCCATTGCATGGATTGACAGGGTTAAGGATTCAGGAAAACCTTTTGCTTTGCTGCTGCACTTCAAAGCTCCTCATCGCAACTGGTTCCCCGATAAAAAATACGAAAACATGTATCCCGACACAGATATGCCTTATCCCAAAACATTCAACGATGATTACAAAACAAGGGAAAAGACCGCAGGCGATACATGGATGACCATGGATTACCTTAACCACAAGGACATGAAGATGAAGCCACCCAAAGGACTTAAAGGGAAAGAGCTTCAGGAATGGAACAACTATGGCAACAAGAAGGGTGAAGCATGGATGCCCCCGGGATGTAAAACAGTTGAGGAAGCACGCAAATGGAAGTACCAGCGTTTCATAAAAGATTATCTTGCATGTGTAAGGTCAGTTGATGATAAAGTGGGGCAACTTCTCGATTACCTCGACAATAACGGGCTGACTGAAAACACTATTGTAGTCTACACTGCCGACCAGGGGTTTTACCTTGGCGACCACGGATTTTTTGACAAACGTTTCATCTATGAACCATCGTTCCGCATGCCCTTCCTGATGCGTTATCCTGCCAAACTGAAACCCGGACAGACGGACAATCACCTGATATCAAATGTTGATTTTGCTCCTACCTTCCTTGACTTTGCAGGTCTAAAAGCTCCGGCCGAAGTACAGGGACACAGTTTCAAAGATGTGATAGAAGGCAACAAAGATGCTAAATGGCAAGACAAGGTTTACTTCCACTACTATGAATATCCTTTCTGGCACCATGTACAACCGCATTACGGCATGAGGACAAGGCGCTACAAGATCGCCCATTTCTACTACAACATAGATGTATGGGAACTTTACGATATGGTGAAAGATCCGGATGAACTGCACAACGTGATCGATGATCCGGCCTATGCCGATGTTGCCAAAAAGATGAAATCTGAACTCAAACAACTGATGAAAGATGTGGGCGACACTGCCTCACTTGCTGAATTCAGGGAGATCACTGACAAAGATTTTGGAAACATAAACTACTGACACTAACTGTAACAGGGCATGAACTATTGCCCTGTTACTTTTCCTTTAATGAAAAAAGGCACATACATATCACTGATCATCTTGTTCCCGGTTTTCCTGTCTGCTTGTTCTGATATTGCAGAGAACAAGAAACCGAACATCATCATTCTGCTTTCCGACGATCAGGGATACGGTGATCTTGGCATTACGGGAAACCCCATAATGGAGACTCCCAATATTGATGCATTTGCAGAAGAAAGTGCAACGATGAACAATTTTTACGTTAGCCCTGTATGCGCCCCCACCCGTGCCAGTCTGATGACAGGACGGTACAACTACCGGACAGGTGTTACCGATACATACATCGGACGGTCGTTAATGCATACAGAAGAGGTTACCATAGCCGAGGTGCTGAAAAGTGCAGGATATGCAACAGGTATTTTCGGGAAGTGGCACCTTGGCGACAACTATCCCATGCGGCCAATGGACCAGGGGTTTGAAGAGTCACTCGTTTTGCACGGAGGCGGATTGTCACAGCCCTCCGATCCATTTGAGAACCACGGCAGATATACCGATCCCATCCTTTTTCATAATGGCAAACAGGTCCGGACAAAAGGATTCTGTACCGATGTTTACTACCGTTACGCCATTGATTTCATAAAGAAAAACGTAAAAAAGCATAA
>JALVJU010000206.1 GCA_027034005.1 Marinilabiliaceae bacterium | reverse complement strand
CGGCAGCTGGAGATTGAGGCATCCCGAGACACTGTCGTTTTCGGGACTAAGAAAAACAACCAATTTGCTTCGTGCCGGTGCACTTGCACATTGTTGCTTTTCTATAGCATTCCACTAAAACAAGGATCTTCAATGAGGCTTGTCTTTCCAGAACGATAGTGAGGTGAAAGCTATTCGATGAATTTATTTATGTTGAGTATCGGGTATTTGGGGAAGAAATATTCAAGGAGATTTTGAACCGCTTATAA
Organism: Marinilabiliaceae bacterium; assembly: GCA_027034005.1. Classification (GTDB taxonomy): domain Bacteria; phylum Bacteroidota; class Bacteroidia; order Bacteroidales; family Marinilabiliaceae; genus JAADEM01. The sequence continues at coordinate 4,924 of JALVJU010000206.1, read as the reverse complement.
TCCTGTTTTTTTAAGCTCTTTCGCCCATCTCACAGCCAGAACATCTCTTCCCATAGTTTTTCGAATTGTTCGCCGAACTGATTGACTATATCATAGTTTGTGGTGATGATGAGATTTTCCTGGTTGTGTTTGTTTGCAGTGTAGGTCCAGTTGTAACTGCCGGTGAATGCAACCCTGCCGTCTGTGATGCCGAACTTGTTGTGCATGTGGTACCTGCTGTGGTCTATCTTTATTTTTATCCCTGCCTTTTTCATGTTGTAAATCTGCGAGCCCCTGTCATGTATTTTCTGGTCGTCGGAGATTATTCGCACATCAACGCCCCGGCGGTGTGCATCAAGCAGTTTACGGCTCAGCTGTTGATCGCTGATGGTGAAGATGCAGATGTTGACAGAATGTTTGGCATTATCGAGGAGGACGGTGAGTGTGTCAGGGATCTGTTTGCCGGGACTGATAAGTACCTCATGAAGCCGGAAGGTGTTTTGCTCGATCAGGACAAAGCAATTCTCTAACCAGCTTATAGGGTTTACCGGATCGGCGCTTTCCTGTGCCAGTATTTTTGCTGCATTAAAAAGTTTTGTTTTGAGTTCTCCCCGCTGTACCCTGTTTAGTTCGTTCAGTTTTCCGGTTATGTGGTCGGGCAGTTCCTTGTAATCTTCGTATGAGAAGAAACTTACGAACCAGTCAAATATATCATTCATAAAATTCTTTTTCTTAGATAGTTAATTTATGACAGGAACTGCTTTGTTCTCCAGTTCTATTATTTCCAGGTTTTTTATAGTATCCCCGTCAATGGCAAACCTCACAGCTGTCCTGACTTTATGGAAGCCGTACCGGCCTGCGGCTCCTGGATTAATGTGTAGCAGGTCAAGCTTTTTGTCGTACATGACTTTAAGGATGTGGGAATGGCCGCAGATGAACAGTTTTGGCGGGTTTGCCAGTAGCTCCTTTTTTACTGTACGGTCGTATCTGCCGGGATACCCTCCTATGTGTGTCATCCATACATCCACATCCTCGCACATGAACCGTTCGTGCCGGTTCAGTTCGCACCTCAGTTCAGCCCCGTCGATATTTCCATACACAGCCCTGAATGGCTTGAACTGTTCTATCTGTTCAAGAACCTTTATGCTGCCAATGTCGCCTGCATGCCAAATCTCGTCAACATCACTGAAAAGTTGAAAGAAGCGCGGGTCAAAAAATGAGTGAGTATCCGATATCAGTCCTATCCTGGTTATTGGCATTTTTAAAATAAAATTGTTTCTCTGTTAATCTTTTGCACAAGTTAATTGTTTATTTATAAAAACCTTAGGCATAAACGATTCAAAATTCAACTTGAAAACTTAAAAATAATCGTTTTTTTTTAATAGTTTTATGATTGTTGCAACAGAGTAAAGTATGTTACATCCAAAATATTTTAACAGGGACATAAGCTGGCTGTCATTCAACTACCGGGTGTTGGAGGAGGCTGCCGATAAAACTTTGCCTATATACGAGAGGTTGAGGTTCCTTGCTATCTATTCTTCTAATCTTGATGAGTTTTATAAGGTCCGGGTAGCCGAGTACAAGATGGCCATTGTAGAAAATGTTGAAATATCAGATGCTAAAAATCCGGCAGAAATATTAAAGCAGATAAACCACATTGCTTCAGAGCAATTAAAGGAATTCACTCGTATCCTGAATGAGGATATCCTTGTTGAACTGCGTGATTTTAACATTATACTTTATCAGAACAAATTGCCGGAGGCCCCTGAACATCTTGCATTCCTGAAAGAGTTCTTTTACAATGAGGCATTGCCATACCTTCAACCTATTCTGATGAATAAGGGCACAAGGCCTTTTATGAGGGATAACAGGTTATATCTTGTGATAAAACTTTTCCGTAAGAAAAACAAAAAGAACCCGGATAAGATAAAGATGAGGCGTGCCCGTTATGCACTTCTTAAACTGCCGACAAACGATATCCCCCGGTTTATAACCCTTCCGAAGATTGACAAAGGTCATCACATTATGTTCCTTGATGATGTTATCAGGTATAATCTTCAGGAGCTGTTCCCCGGATACGACATAGATGGCAGCTGGAGTGTGAAGGTGGCGCGAAATGCAGACCTTGGCATTGAAGATGAATTTTCGGGAAACCTTGTGGAGAAGATTAAAAAAAGTCTGAAACGACGCAAGATAGGTATTCCGGCAAGCTTGCACTACGACAGGCAGATAGACAAAAAGGCCTTATTGTTCCTGATGAAGACATTTAATTTCAGGAAAGAGGAGCTGGTGGAGACAGGCAAGCACCAGAACCTGGATGCCTTCTTTGATTTCCCTAACCCGTACAGTCCTGCCTTGGAGTGGAAAGCGCCACCTCCGATACACCCGAAAGAGCTTGATGAGATAGGATCTGTTTTTAATGTCATAAAGTTGAAAGAGCGGATGCTGCATTTCCCGTACCAGTCGTTCGATTATGTGCTTAAATTCTTCAACGAGGCGGCAACGGACCCCAAGGTGGAAGAGATAAAGATCACGCAGTACAGGGTGGCAAGGGACTCGGCTATAGTTAATGCCTTGATATCGGCAGCCAGGAACAACAAGAAAGTTACTGTTTTTGTTGAGGTGAAGGCACGTTTCGATGAGGAGCAGAATTTGTTTCTTGCCGACTTGATGGAGAAAGCAGGGATAAAGATCATTTACAGTATCCCGGGGTTGAAGGTTCATGCAAAGATGGCGCTCGTCATCCGGCGGTCGAACGGGATACGGAAGCGCTCCTATGCATATTTGAGCACCGGCAATTTCAATGAGAAGACAGCCAAGCTTTATGCCGATCACGGATTCTTCACATGCAACGATAATATCATTAATGATCTTGAGAGACTGTTTAATTTTCTTGAGGATCAGAGCCGGAAGCCTGAGCTTTCAAAGTTGTGGGTTACTCAGCTGAACATGCAGCAACACATTCTTGAAAAGATCGACAGGGAGATAATGATTGCCAGAAATGGAGGGGATGGATACCTGTTGCTCAAAATGAACGGGATACAAAACAAAAAACTCATCAACAAGCTATATGAAGCAAGTGGTGCAGGAGTTAAGATAGATATGATAATACGCGGGATATGCTGCCTGATCCCGGGACAGCCATTCAGTGAAAATATCAGGATAGTTCGCATTGTGGACAGTTTCCTGGAGCATGCCAGGGTATGGGTTTTCAACAATGAAGGCAACAAGGAGGTTTATCTCACTTCTGCCGATTGGATGAACCGGAACATAAACAGGAGGATTGAGATTGCTTTCCCGGTTGAAAATGAAGAGTTGAAAAGCGAACTCCTGGATATTCTCGAAATTCAACTAAAAGACAACACAAAGGCCAGGTTGATCGACGATAAGCTCAATAATGTAAGATTACCGCAAAAAGAGCCGTTGATAAGGTCGCAAATGAAAACTTACGAGTATTTGAAAAAGAAAGAGGAAGAAAATGAATAATCATCAAAAAGAGGAAAGATGAAACGTCTTGTTCTTGTTCGTCACGCAAAAACAGAGCATCAGAACTATGACCGAGATTTTGACAGAAAACTCACATCGCGGGGAAAAAATGATGCTGCGATAATTGCAGAGCAGCTGAAAAACAAAAACATAATTCCTGATTATTTTATCTGTAGTCCTGCCACAAGGGCGAAGCAGACCGCCGAGATTTTTGCCAGGACGCTTGGATATCCGGAGGAGGACATCGATAATCAGTTGTTTCTTTATGAGGGGTATACTACTTCTGAATTCTTGAATTTTATCTCAAGACTTGATGATAACTACAACACAGTTATCGTGGTTGCGCATAATCCGGATATTGCAATGCTGGCTTCCGCTGTTTCGGATGAGGATTTTTATCATTTTCCAACTACTGCAACCGCAGTGATCGATTTCGATACAAACAGATGGGATAGAGTTGACCCGCGGGAAGGGAAAGTGCATTTGTTCCTTTATCCGCGGATACTTAAAGAGTAAAATGTAAGGAAAATTGTTTTGTATCCTCTAACCCAAATGAATTATCTTATATTGTTTATTACAGCTTTTGCTGTATCGTGCTTTGTTTTCATTGCCTTATTTTCAAACTCTTTTGGTGTTATTGCGTTTATTTTGATCGTTATTTCACCATTGTTTTCCGTGATGGTGAATTTCCCGATGACAATGCGCTCCTTGTATTTGTTTCTCTCTTTTGAGTAGATTGGAGCAATATTTGTTCCTGCGATTTTTTTCAAGCCATCAAATTTAACAGCAAAAAATCCTTTGGGTTCTTTTATGTAATATGTTCTTTTATCAGGGTTGTAAACAGATTTTAATTTGGGGTTAATCTTATCAACCCCCTTTAGCATTTTAGGTGCCTGATCCGGTAATTTAAGCAATATCCTATAGGTGCCTTTGTCAAGGTGATCGATAGTTACTGTGCCACTTGATCCTGTAAACTGATAAGCAATTGGATCTTCATTGGGTTCCTGTTCAACAGTAACCTCAGCACCGGGAACCGGTTCTCCTGCTTTAAGGGCAAAGAAAGAAAGTACAAAAAATACGAAGGTTAGATAAAGTTTTTTCATTTTTATTTGGTTTTTGATTCGTTCTAAAGTAGTAAATGTCAGATAAAGAACCAAATATTATTGTAGGGGTATATGTTTATTGAGGGCGTTTCAGTTTGAACCGTATCCTGAGTATTCCTTTCTCGAACGAGGAACTGCCAAAGATAAATTTTCCCACTTCTCTTGTGTTTTTAACATGTTCGCCAATGCAGGGACAGGCATCGTAATTGCCAATCCTCACTATCCGTATCCGCCCGCCGCTTGAATCCGGAAGGCGCTCGAGGTCAAACTCTTTTGCTGCCTCTTGACGAGGAAGAACTTCCTCTGTCACTTCGAGATGGGAAGACAAAACTTCATTCACCTTGTTCTCTATCTCC
>JALVJU010000205.1 GCA_027034005.1 Marinilabiliaceae bacterium | reverse complement strand
ACTCCTGCAAGGGTACGTGACGACGAAAACCCGCTGATCTCAAGTACAAACCCAAACCCTATCCCGATCACGAACGCCAGGAAAAGATTGGTATTTGCAGATATTATATCATAAACTACTAAAGGTCCCATATTCTAAATATTTTTATAACCATAATTTTCTTGCAAAATAAGCCAAAACATAGCCTGTGCCGAAGATGAACGCCATAGTGATAAAACCGCCCAGAGACATCACAGCCATTCCGCTGAGTGCCGAACCTGAGGTACACCCACGTCCCATCTGCGAACCAAAGCCAAACAGGATACCACCAATGGCAGCAAATATCAGCCGCGTTTTACTTGTGATCTTAGGATTGTGTTCTACTTTCCACTTTAGCCTGCCTGCAATGGCACCGGAGATGAATGCACCTACCATGACACCGAGCATCTCCCATACAAGCCAGTTGTGCAACGGGCCTCCCGGATGTGCCTTGTCGTAATTTTTGTAATATTCCGTATTTGCTGCATGCGACGGAGCAACAGTTTCGACACCTGTAACCACAATGCTCTTAACTGCCCCGCTTGCACCGAGACCTCTTCCCGATACGTAGAAAGCAGTAAGCAGCACCAGGCCTAACAATACTCCTCCCAGATATGGGTTTAAATACTTTTTGTTACTGTTATTACTCATAATTTTATTTTTTAATATAACCATCTACTTAACTGTCCGGCATGCACCATGATAAAACGGAAAAGGATACCTCCGAATATCACCAGTGAAGGCGCGATATAAAACGGCACTTTTTTGCCTTTACTTTCAAGAATCTCCAGCAGGGCAGGGATAACCAGTCCCATACTGAAAACAAAGACCCAGAATGTAGCCGTGAACTGGCCTCCAAGGAACATGTCAGCTGCTTCGATCTGCACCCTTGTGCTGGCTTTGAACCCCATGAACATGTGTATAATCAAAGCTATCTCTATTGCTATCAGCATCAGGTCTATCATCCCGACATAATGCCTCTCTGCCTTATCTTTCGACAGCAAAACAATGAATGCCGCTCCCGTTGACAACCCTGATGTGAGGAATAAAGGCCCAAGTATGGAAGTGTTCCATAACGGGCGTGCATTGAATGCCGAAAGAAGTATCCCGGTGTACACACCCAGCACAATGGCAAGCACCACCATGGCCCATGCCATTTCACGTTTGTATCCTGAAAGGAATTTAAGCGCATCCTTCACCCACTGGTATTTCCAGTCCCATTTCTGGAAAACATACTGAATGTAAAGTGCAGCCCAGATAACCGACAGAGGCATAACAAGAAGCAATGTCCATGCTCCCCAGCTTGTAGGCGACTCAATGCTGAAAGAGGTATAAAGCCGCCAGAAATACAATTTATGTTTCAGGTCCAGGAACAGGAACAACAGACCTATTGCCAGTAATATGGGAACATATATGGGAGCGACCCTGACAGCAGTTGGATATTTATCTTCTTTGCCCCTGATGTAAAACAGACCCGCAAAGAACAGTATTCCGGCTGCCAGTCCCCCGAGAAAAAGATAAGCGGGAATATGCCATTCCCATATTTCCAGATGCGGATCGATCATTGGATTGGAACGACCGCTTACTATTAATTCTTCTCTCATCTTTAAATATCTTTAATTTTAAATCAAAAAATATAGTTGGGGCTCTGTTCCCGCTTCGGGAATAAGCGTCTTGAACTTACGTTTTTTAACCACTTTGGAAACTTCACTGTTAGGATCATCCATATCGCCAAAGTAGAGGCATTTTGTAGGACAAACGGCAACACATGCCGGATCCTGGCCCTGCTCAAGCCGGTGATCGCAGAAAGTACACTTATCAACATACCCTTCGGGATGTACATAACGCGCATCGTACGGACAGGCAGCAACACAGGCGCCGCAGCCGATACATTTATCATGCTCAACCTTCACTATTCCCCCTTCAATGATATGGCTTGCCCCGGTAGGACAGCAGCGTACGCAGGGAGCATTGTCACAATGGTTACACCTCTCCGACCTGAACTCCAGTTCAAGTTGCGGATAGGTACCATCGGTAACCTCCACGATCCAGTCACGTGCATATCCGATAGGTACATTGTTTTCTGTCTGACAAGCAACAACGCAATCAGTGCATCCCACACACTTTTTAGTGTCGATAGCCATTGCATATCTCATGATTCAGCCTCCTCTTTTACTGGTTTAGAAGTTAAAAAAGTAACGAAGTTCCCCCTCATTCCCGTACCTCCCATAATGGGATCAAGCATAACTTTGGTTATAAGTTCCGAGTCACTGGCACCTTTGCCGTAAGCACGTGTCAGCTTTTTATCCCCATGCCCAAAGCCGTGCACCATGTAAACTGAATCCCATCGGATACGTTCCGTCACCCTTACTTTTATGGGGAATGAGGAAACCACATTATCCTGATTTTGCAGATAGACCTCCTGGCCGTTCTCCAGTCCCCACTCTTTTGCAACTTTCGGATTTATCCATACATAGTTCTCATCCTTGAGGGCCGAAAGGTTTGGATTGTTTATTGTTCGTGAGAATGTATGCATGGGAGCCCTTCCGTATATCAATCGGTAGTATCCCTCCGGTGGCTCGGGATGCGGTGTGTATTTTGGGAGCGGATCGAAACCATACTCTTCAAAAGATGTTGCATAAAGTTCTATCTTTCCGGTATTGGTATTGAACTCAACATCTTCCCCGTCTTTAAAATAAAGATCATCATACGGCCTCTTGAGCTTCTTCACACCTATGCGCTGCATCTCTTCCAGGGAAGTGCCAACCTGTTTAAGCTGCCAGTCAAGTTCCTCTTCTATCGTTTCAAATGGGAAGTAATCTGATTTCCCCATCCTTTTGGCCAGCTCTTTGGCCATCCAGAAAGCCGGTTTGGTGTTATACTTCGGCTCAACAGCAGGCATCCTCAAAGCAATTGTTGGTTCACGATGCTGTGTCACCCTCAGGGAATCATATCTCTCAATGTATGTACACTCAGGCAAAACCACGTCAGCATAGCCCGTGATCTCCATCGGCATGGTATCTATCACTGCCACAAACTCAAGATTGTTTATGGCTTCTATAGTTTTTTGCCTTTCCGGAAGGGTAGTTAACAGATTGGTACCATTTATGATCCATGCTTTAATGGAACACCCCAGTGACGGATCGGGAATTGTTGCATCACAAACGCCATTTGCAAGTGCAAGGTCTGCAAGTTCGTATTTGCCCTGCATGGCATCACGCCACGACCTTGTAGGTTTTGGATAAGGTGGATGAGGAACACCCGGCACTTTGGCCTTGTCCGGAATGTAAAATCCGCCTCTTCTGCCCCAGGAACCAAGAAGGGCATTAAGAATTGCAACTGCACGTAATCTTTGGGTGTCATCACCATACCATGTGACGTGACGTCCCGGATGAATTATCACCGATGGTGATGCGTGTCCCATTTCACGTGCTGTTTTCCTGATAATATCAGGTTTTATGGTAGTGATCCCGTAAGCCCACTCAGGGGTGAGATTTTTAACATGTTCTTTTAGCTGATCAAAGCCATAAGTGTATTTCTCCACATATTCCTTATCGTACAATCCCTCTTCAATGATCACGTTCATCCATGAAAGCAACAGGGCTAAGTCTGTGGATGGTTTTATGGGCAGCCAGTATTTTGATTTACTCGCTGCTGTAGAGTAACGGGGATCAACAGTGATTATGGTAGCCTTCTTATCTATGGCATCCGACATCTCCTGAACCTGGCCGTTATGCATATTCTCGCCGATATGGGAACCTATCAACACCAGGCATTTTGTGTCCCTGATATCTGTTGGTTCCGGAGAGTTCAGGCCATCGCCAAAAGTAGCGATAAAGCCGACCTCACGAGGGCCACGGCACTGTGCATAGGACGGAGCTGCAATGTTATGCGATCCTAATGCTTTTACAAGGTTACCAAAATACTTACCTCCGGAACCATGAGTAAAGAGAGCGATACATTCAGCTCCGTGCCTGTCAATGACTCCCTGTAGTTTTTTCGCGATATAGTCCAGTGCTTCATCCCATGAAACCTCCTTGAACGTCTGGTTCCCGTATTTATCTTTAACCCTGATAAGCGGAGTTTTCAGGCGGTCACTGTCATTGTACATACCGACACCTCCGGTACCTCTAGGACAAAAACGTCCATTGCTGTTAGGGTCATCATCGTTACCTTTGATCTTCTGAACCTCTCCCTTGTCGTTCTTGTAAACCCAGCCTGCACATTTCCAGAAACAAACTTCACAGTAGGTAGGTGTTCGGGTAAAATCTGATGGTAATTTAAAAGGGCCTTTGGGAGTGTCTTTTAGTTTCTGATTGTTTTCGGCAAAAAGATATTTGCTTCCAACAGCAACTCCGGTGGCTCCTAATGCTGAAATTTTAATAAAATCCCGTCTGCTTTTCACCATTGATCATTCATGTTTAAGAATTTCGGACATGAATATATTTAATTATTAACTTTATTAAAAGACCTTAAAATATATAGATATTTGTATTTGTTGCACACATCAACATAACACATTGTTTATTTGCCGTTTATGACCGTAAAAAATGTTTTGTGGTTTTGTTAATTTATATTTAATCAAAATTAAAAGAATGCCAAATCAGATGTTGAGATCGGAGAGGTAATTAATATTCCGGAAAAGCATAGGGTATCTATAAAGTAACGGCTCAAAATCGACATATTCAGTTGAGTACATGTCAAGTATAGCTCTCATCTTGTATGTGTTTTGCCTGATGGCTTCTTCAAGAACGCCCAGAAAGTTTTTATGGTAAATTCCGAATAGCGGTTCTATGCCCTGTTTGTGGGAAGCAATAAAATTTGATATGCCGCTTACATTTTTCAAAAGAAGATCTACTGCATCTTCATTGAGGAGGGGCATATCGCAGGAGACAATAAGATTAAAGTCCGTATCCGTTTTTCGCAAAGCAGAATATATCCCGCCTGCAGGGCCGATCTCTTTTATCTCATCACTAACTACCGGAAAACCAAACTTACCGTATTCGCGGTCATTGGCACTGATAACAATATCGCTGCAGTGAGATGAGATCAGGTCTATGGCATACTGCACAAGCTGTTTGCCCCTGAATTCAACAAGCCCCTTGTCGGTTCCCATTCGTTTGCTCAGGCCTCCTGCTAAAATTATCCCGGTAAGTT
>JALVJU010000204.1 GCA_027034005.1 Marinilabiliaceae bacterium | reverse complement strand
TTCTTTCAAGAGGTCGAGGCATTTTTGAAGGTCCTGTTCCGATTCAAACACCAGGGTGTTCTCTTCAACCGTAACAGGAAGGTCGATCACTTTGGATTCAAATTCTGTGTATTTGTCAATACCGGGCTGCCCCTCTTTTTGACACGAGGTAATTAATATGCTGAGTATTAATACTATACCCCCCCCAGCAGAAATAAGGGTTTCATTAAAGTCATCTGTCTTTCTTTAAATCTGAATTTTTTCATTTTTTTATGATTTGGTTAGTTTAACAAAAAGCTGCCGCTAATATAACAAAAAAGATTTTTTTCAACATTACTGCCGGATATTTTTTATCGGGCAAATCCAGGCCTCCCGGCATACGGGAAATACAGATCGTAAGTTCAATATATTTCAAGATTGAAGTCCTAATTACAATTCAACATCAGGGGGAACATCTTTATAGCACCTATCTCCGGCTCTTCCTGCAAAATAACGGTGAGTCATCCGATGACTTGAAGTCATCGGATGACTGCCGGATAACAAAAAACCTTATTCTATCCTAAACCTTAGTAAAAAAAACTGCTCCAATAACCAACCTTATTACCTTATCAATCAAAAACACAGGAGAAGCTATAGGCATTCTTCATCACTCATAAAAACAAAAATCCCCGAAGCGAAATACTTCGGGGATTTTATGTTTGTTGTCCTTTGCAGGGCTTTTACTTTATTTCTTCAGGTTCTCAATGGAAGCAGTAAGTGTTTTGATCTTTGCTTCGGCATCGGCCTGTTTTTGCTTTTCACGGGCAACCACCTGCTCGGGGGCATTGTTCACAAACCGCTCGTTACTAAGCTTTTTGGTTACCGATGCAAGGAATCCCTGCTGGTATTTCAACTCTTCTTCAAGCTTCTTCAGCTCTGCCTCTACATCCACAATGCCTTCCATAGGTATGAAGTATTCATTAGTCTTGACCATGAACGAAACAGCTCCGGCAACCTTCTCGTCAACTTTTGCTATCTCTTTCAGGTTGGCAAGTTTTTTCACAACCTCATCGAACATCGTGTTATAATCGCCGTTGGCAGAAAGCACGGACAGAGTAAGCTGCTCTTTCATCGGCAGGTTCTTTTCCTTGCGCACTGTACGTACATTCCCCACAACCTCTTTTGCCACTTCGAACTGCTCAACAACCTCATCGTTGATCCCTGTTGCAACGGGCATATCCGATATCATGATGCTCTCGCCCTTTTTACGCTCATCGAGCAGATGCCATATCTCCTCGGTGATAAACGGCATAAATGGGTGAAGCAGGCGCAGCAGTTTATCGAAGAACTCGACAGTCGCCTTGTAAGTCTCAGCATCCAACGGCTGTTGATATCCCGGCTTGACTGCCTCAAGGTACCATGATGAGAACTCCTGCCAGAAAGTGGTATAAACAGCCATCAACGCATCCGAGATACGGTACTTTGAGAAGTGGTCATCAACAAGGGCAATGGTCTGGTTAAGCTTTTGCTCAAACCATACAATCGCCTGTTTTGCACTCTCGGGCTGTTCAATGTCACTGCTTACCTCCCACCCTTTCACAAGGCGGAAAGCGTTCCATATCTTGTTGGCAAAGTTACGTCCCTGCTCGGGCAGACTCTCGTCGAACAACAGGTCACCGCCGGCAGGCGAACAGAGAAGCATCCCCACACGGACACCGTCGGCGCCATACTTAGCTATCAAATCAAGCGGGTCGGGCGAGTTACCGAGCGACTTGCTCATCTTACGACGAAGCTTGTCGCGCACCATCCCGGTGAAGTAAACATTTTTGAACGGATACTTGCCTTTGAAATGGTATCCGGCAATTATCATCCTTGCCACCCAGAAAAATATTATGTCATGGCCTGTTACCAGGTCATTGGTCGGATAGTAATATTCAAAATCCTTGTTGCCTTCCTCAAATCCGTCGAAAACGGTGATAGGCCACAGCCATGAAGATGCCCAGGTATCAAGTACATCCTCATCCTGACGCAGGTTGTCCATGGTGAGGTTCTGGTTGCCTGTCTTCTCCTTTGCCATCTGCAATGCCTCTTCGGCAGTCTCAGCAACTACGTATGAACCATCCTCAAGGTAGTAAACAGGAATGCGGTGCCCCCACCACAACTGACGTGAGATACACCAGTCCTTCACATTCTCCATCCAGTGACGGTAAACGTTCTTGAACTTTTTGGGATGGAAAACCACCTCATCATTCATCACTGCATCAAGGGCCGGCTTCGACAGCTCTTTCATCTTCAGGAACCACTGCGTAGAAAGCTTTGGCTCGATAACATCATCGGTACGCTCAGAGAAACCGACTTTGTTTGTGTAGTCTTCAACCTTCACAAGGTTACCTGCCTTTTCAAGGTCTTCAACTATCTTTTTACGCACCTCGAACCTGTCCTCTCCAACATACAGTTGAGCGGCCTCGCTCATTGTTCCGTCATCGTTAAGTATGTCGTACGACTCAAGGTTGTGGCGCATACCTATCTCGTAGTCGTTGATATCGTGTGCCGGGGTGATCTTCAGACAACCGGTACCAAACTCCATATCTACATACTCATCTTCGATGATAGGCACTGAACGGTTGATAAGCGGAACAAGCACTCTCTTGCCCTTCAAATGCTTAAACCGGTCGTCGTTAGGATTGACACAAACGGCTGTGTCTCCAAGAATAGTCTCGGGACGTGTTGTTGCGATGGTCACATATTCATCATCTGTACCCTCTATCTTGTACCTCAGGTAGTAAAGTTTGCTCTGAACCTCTTTGTAGATAACCTCCTCGTCCGACACTGCTGTCTGGGCTTTTGTGTCCCAGTTTATCATCCTCACACCGCGATAGATGAGCCCTTCATTGTAAAGCTGTACGAAAGACTTGATCACACCCTTGCTCCTAATCTCATCCATGGTAAAGCAGGTGCGGTCCCAGTCGCAGGAAGCGCCCAGTTTCTGAAGCTGCTTAAGTATGATACCGCCATGCTTGTCGGTCCACTCCCAGGCATGTTTCAGGAACTCATCGCGTGAAAGGTCATCCTTGTCGATGCCTTCCTCTTTCAGCTTGTTCACCACCTTGGCCTCTGTTGCAATGGAAGCATGGTCCGTTCCCGGCACCCAAAGGGCATTCTTGCCCGACATACGCGCACGGCGTATCAGGATGTCCTGAATGGTGTTGTTCAGCATGTGCCCCATGTGAAGCACACCCGTGACGTTCGGCGGCGGGATAACTATGGTGTACGGCTCACGCTCATCGGGAACCGACTTGAAATATTTATTGTCTAACCAGTATTTGTACCACTTGTCTTCCGTTTGTGACGGATCATACTTACTCGCAATGTCCATGATGATTATGTACTTTTTTTGTTTTCAATTATTTGAATTTGCAAAAGTACAATTTTTTATTGAAGCAGTATAAAATTACAAAAAAACAAACCACAGCTCCCATAATGAAACTGTGGTTTGTCCTGTCTTTCCTGTGAAGCCGCCTATTCAAGCGGATTGGCCGTCACTTTCAAGTCAAGTATTACCTGAAAAGTAACACTTACTGAAGGTTTGTCAAGCGCACCGCTCACTTTTACTATCAGCGAGTGTTTGGAATCGAGAGCTTTAATGATCTTGCTCCAGTCGCTTCCTGTCAGTGTGAGCACAGTAGTGCCATTTGACAGCGGCATGTCCTCCTCATGTTTTTTCAGAAGGATACCTTCTGTTGACTCATCTGATATTTCAAAGTCACCGTAAAGCAAATTGGACGGTTCGGAAATACTTTTTATCCTCACAGTTAGCTTTTTCACTTCCCATTTCCTTATCTTTTTCCAATACTTTTTAATATCGGGATTGGAAGTAGGATCGATAACTGCAGATCCACCAAACGGATAGGAGGCTTCCGACGATTTAAGTAAGTTCATGTATTCGCCGGCAACAGAAGTTGCCTGGATATCAGCCTTCAATGAAGCATCAAAATCGATATCCGTAAGATCTTTTATTTTCTCACAGTTCGAAAACATCAAACTCATGAAAAACAAAAGAAAAACTTTTAAAAACATCTGTTTTTTCATAGGGCTGTTTTTTTTGGTTAATAACATTCAACAATCATGTTTAAGGTTAAGTTACAAAATTTTAACCCCCTTTGTCAATGCTTTTCCCATAAAAAAGCGCAATTATGCGCATTTTAACAAATGTAATCTGATACAATATGTTTTTAATTCATGCTAAACTCCATATCACGTTCTGTTATCTGCGGCTTCACATACTTCTTCAACTTCCCGGGATAACCAAGTTCCCACGGTGAGGGGCCAACATATTCCGAATATTTTCCCGTCATGTGGATATGGCCGTCAGTCGATATCTCCACTAAAGTGTAAAGCGGACCTTTGTACGGAGCTGTGAATTTTATCCATTCAAACTCCTTATCCACTTCATCGCTGTACCTTATGTGCTCGTACTCCTCACCTAGCCAGTTGTATGACATTGAGTTGATCGTGATGTACCATATCCCGTTTATCTCCTCCGCATAATCGTGATGCGTATGACCGTTGAAGCAGCAAATAACATGACTGTTCCTGTGTGTTTTGTTATGCTCTTCGAGCACGCTGCGGATATCTCCGGCATTATTAACAGAGTAACGTTCGCCAGGGACACCTGGATCATGCCCAAACCCCTGATGCGAAAATATCACAACCGGCTTGTCTGCCGAGTTAAGTTCTTTTTTCAGCCATTCAAGCTGTTTCTTGCCGATAAACGACCTGTAACCCTTTTGCCCTTCATACTCCTTATCGTTTCCATCAAGAACAATGAACTTAAACCCTTTCCGGGAGAAAGTATAGTATGAACTCGACATGCAGCGGTAAGCAAGTGCCTGTTCAAGTGTTGTGCCGCCATCCATCTCATGATTGCCTATAACATGATATTTGGGCCCGGGGAAAGAATTCCAGATAACAAAATAACGCGCATACTCTTTCGTTGGAATAGCAAAGTCTCCTAGTTCAATGATGAAGTCCGGCTTTGCAATCTTCATACTGTCAATGAATGCAATGATCCTTTTTTCCGAATCATGCATCGTGGGAAGATGAACATCGGAACACATCCCGATCTTAACTCTTTTAACCTCTTTATTCTGCTTACAGCTCACAAAGAACACTGCTAACACTGAAAGCATCAAAAATGTGTAATTTATTTTTCTCATTTT
>JALVJU010000203.1 GCA_027034005.1 Marinilabiliaceae bacterium | reverse complement strand
GCTTAGCGAGGAAGGGCGCGTGGCAATGGTTCAGGTACATGCACATCAGGACAGGATGGAGTGCTATACCTGTCATGCCACTTGGGCACCACAGTGTTACGGCTGTCATGTGAAGATTGATTACAGTAAAGGACGGCAGCATCCCGATTACCTTGCCGCAGCCACCAATCATGATAAGAACGGAATGACGGGCTGTGCAAGGGGAGAAATTAACAACTACATGATCGACGGACAAGTAACTGAAACACGCAGTTACCTTCGATGGGAAGACCCGGCACTGTCACAGAACGGCGAGGGGCGCATCTCACCAACAATCCCAGGATGCCAGACAACAGTGACAGTCATAGGGAAAGACGGCAAGGCAATTTTGCAGAATCATATTTTTAAGATACCAAATGTGGAAGGCGCAGGGGAGGAGGGACAGCTTGGAATAGACATGGCTCCCGTTCATCCGCATACTGTACAGAAAGAGGCACGGCATTGTGAGAGCTGTCATTCAAACCCTGCTGCACTTGGGTATGGCATTGGCGGAGGAAAATACCTTGTTGATCCGTCACAGGACTTCATGGTCGATCTGATGACAGCCGACAAGGAGTTGCTGCCCGAAAATGTAACAATGCAAAAGCCGGGCATCAAGAACCTGAAAATGGACTGGTCGCGCTTTGTGGACGAGAACGGTAAGCAGCTTCAAACTGTAGGCCATCACTTTAAACTGTCAGGTCCGTTGGATGCTGCAACACGCGCAAAGCTTGACCGCAGGGGCGTATGCCTGTCGTGCCATGTAACCATCCCCGACAAGGACCTTGCAGTTTCGCTGATGAGCCATGCCGCCAAATATGCCGGTGTGATCATAGATACGGAAACGCATGCAGGTATCCTTTACAAATTGACGCTTATGGGCGCCTGGGGTCAGGTGCTGTTTGGACTGTTTATATTTATTGGCATTGTAATTTTAGGTTTCCGCCTGAAAAGAAAGAAGCGTACATAACTTATAACTTTATGAACTTTTAACTTTCAAACTTTTAAACTAATTTATCATGTACGAATACAAGGCAGAACTGAAGAGAGTGGTTGATGGGGATACTATCGACCTTATCATTGATATGGGATTCAAAATAACCACTACACAACGGATACGGCTTAAGGGTATCAACACCCCCGAGACGTGGCACCGTAAGAAGGATTCCGATGAGTACAAAAGGGGTATGGAGGCAAAGAACTATGTGCTCAAACGACTGGAGGAGAACGGGAATAAGATGACGATCAGGACAGATAAATATCCTGGAGTTTACGGCCGTTTCATCGCCGATATCATCCTTGCCGATTCTGATATCTCCTTAAATGATGAACTGCTGCAAAAAGGGTATGCAGAGGTGTGGAAGAAGTGAGGTGTGTGGGGAGGAACAGAGCGTTTTGATGCAACGGATGCACTAATCTTTATTGGGGGCGCGACTTAGAGTCGCACTCCCAATACTCACGTCTTTGCGTCTCATCGCCTTTGCGGTGCAAAAAAGCTCAGTATCTCTGTACTTACGTGTTATTCCTCCTCCCTGTAGTTGTAAAATGCGTTTGCCTGAGCCGTGGGCATTATCAGTATGTCGTTGATGTTGACATGAGGCGGCCGGGTTACGATAAATTCTATGGTGTCTGCAATGTCTTCGGC
>JALVJU010000202.1 GCA_027034005.1 Marinilabiliaceae bacterium | reverse complement strand
CCCAGTACATCCAGTCCTGAACGATCAGGTCGAGCGGCAGCTTGCGCTCACGATACTCCTTCACCGTACCCACTATCTCATCCTGTGTGTGATATCTCTCTTTCGATTGCCAGTAGCCGTATGCCCACTTTGCAAACATCGGAGCTTTCCCGGTAAGGGAACGATAACCCGAAACGATCTCATCAAAATTGTTTCCTGCAATGAAGTAGTAATCGATGGCATCCGCCACATCAGACCAAAGAGTGGTAAGCTCTTTTTCATCATCGAACTTTGTAAGCGAGTAGTTGTCCCAAAGCAGGCCATAGTTGTTCGTGGAAACAATCACCGGCACAGCTATCTCCCTGTTCTCCTGAAAGAGTGTTACCGAATGCCCACGCCAGTTCATAACCCCCTGCTGATACTGTCCAAGACCGTATATCGCCTCCGTCGGGCTCAAGCGGAACTGCTGTGTCACATGGTAAAAATTATCATCTTCAAAACTGTCGGCAACAAAGGACGATTCCCCACCTTCGAGAAGCAGCTTGCCGTTTTTATCGTAAAAAGCCACTGTGTTCGTTGCCTTATCTATCTTAGCCACAACCTTATCCGTTGAAAGGGTCACAACTTTACTGTCCTCAGTGACATCCCACTTCACCCCATTAACGGGCTTCGACAGGACGACAAGACTCTCCCTGAGGTCGGGATCCTTCACAGGCGACACCAGAACACGTATCACATTATCGGAAAAAACCTGCAGCCGGATAAACCCTTTACCGGTATCGTACATTATGCCGCTGTTATCTTTTGCAATGCCGGCAGCAAACATGGCAACACCAGAAAGCATAAAAAACAGCACTGAAAAAATCTTTTTCATCTCTTTAAATTTCATAGTTTTCATTTGTCATCTCTGCTTAACTCTTTCATGTAGAAGTTGGGATACATGACATCGTGCACTTTCTCCACAACAATATCCTTGGGCAATGTGAACGATGCTTTCTGACGGATATCTTGAGATGATGCTCCTATCCGTACTTCATACTTTCCCTTATCGGCTATCCATGCGCTTTTCCCGCTCCAGAACGATGCCAAAGCCCTTGCATCAAGTTCGAAGGTCAAAGTCTGGCTCTCGCCCGGCTGAAGCAACTTGGTCTTGGCAAAACCTTTAAGCTCTTCTGCCGGCTTTTCTATCTGTTCCTGCGGGGCAGCCAGATATAACTGTACCACCTCTTTACCGGCAACTTTACCGGTGTTCTTCACTGTTACCGAAACCTTCATGTTATTCCGGAACACATCACTGCTCAGTTTAATCCCCGAGAATTCAAAAGTAGTGTACGAAAGTCCGTATCCGAAAGGATAGGCAACAGGTACATCAAAAGTGTTGTAGTAACGGTATCCCACGTAAATTCCTTCCTGGTAAAATGAATTCACAGGCGCTTCAACAGGCAACCCCGGGAATGTAGAAGCGGATGGGATATCCTCATATTTTACCGGGAATGAATCAGGCAGTTTACCTGAAGGATTGACCTTACCTGTAAGGATATCAGCCACCGCATGTCCGCCCTCCTGTCCGGGAAGCCAGGCAACAAGTATAGCATCGGCATAATCCTGCCAGTCGGCAACATTCCACACACCGGCAACATTAAGCACCACGATGACTTTTTTGCCTGCCTTATGAAAAATGTCGG
>JALVJU010000201.1 GCA_027034005.1 Marinilabiliaceae bacterium | reverse complement strand
TCAAGTTTTCATCATTAACTATTGTGATTAATCCTGATTTTAATTCTTCTATCTCCAACGAAACAACCTCTTTGAACAGTTCTTCTTTACTTTCAAAATAGTAGTAAAGAGACCCTTTTGCCCTGCGTGACATTTTTGCGATCTCGTCCATCGACGTTTTATAAAACCCGTAACGGCTGAATAGTTTCGCTGCTACGTCAAGGATCTTATTTCGTGTATCGTTCGGTTGCATGATGTTTGGATGTCTTTGTTCGGACTGACTAATTTTGTATTGTCGTATAAAATTAAAATATTTATCTGAAAAAAGCAAAAAGAGTTATTAACTATGCGTTTTTCGGAATTTGTCGATTTCATTTGGGGGTTCCATTTGGAGTAGCGTCCGCAATGGCAAACTAAAATGGTTGTTTTATCCCAAATCAGTCAAAAACATACCCGATGAAACATAAAAATGTGATTATGTTTTAACTCTTACTTGTTTTTATAAAATCAATAGGATTTATTTTTCATTAACCTATTGTAAAAAATTATTCACGTATTTTTACAAGGAATAAAGTTAAGAGATCAAAACCAACAAAAACGGATAAATATGAACAACAAAAACTTTTTAATTTCAGCGTTGATGCTGCTGTCTTTTATGTTTGCAACTGCGCAGGAAGACTGGGAGAACCAGCATGTTTTTCAAAGGAACAAGATGGTACCGCATGCAACTTTTTACGGATTTAAGACCGAAAAAGAAGCATTGAAAAATGACTGGAAAAACTCAGAGTATTACGAACTGCTTAACGGGATGTGGAAATTCCATTGGGTAAAGAAACCTGCCGACCGCCCTGTTGACTTTTACAAAGAATCGTACGATGTGACGGGCTGGGATGAGATAAAGGTTCCGGGCAACTGGGAGATCGAAGGATATCGTAACGGAAAGAACTGGGGTATACCGATCTATGTAAATACTACCTATCCATGGTCGAAAAAGAGGCCCACACCGCTGGAAATACCTCACGACTGGAACCCGGTAGGCTCGTACCGGACAACATTCAACGTACCGGAGAACTGGGACGGAAGAGAGATAATCCTTCACTTTGGCGCCGTTAAATCGGCAATGTATGTGTGGGTGAACGGTAAAAAAGTGGGGTACTCACAAGGTTCAAAGCTGCCGGCAGAGTTCGATATTACCGGTTTTGTACGGAACGGTTCCAACACTCTTGCTGTTGAGGTTTACCGCTGGAGTGATGGGTCATACCTTGAGTGCCAGGATTTCTGGCGTTTGAGCGGAATCGAACGTGATGTTTATCTTTTCGCAGCGCCTAAAACAAGGATATTCGATTTCTTCTTTAAACCGGGGATTGATGAGAACTACAAAGACGCAAACTTCAGTCTTGACGTTGAGCTTGCCAATGATCAGTCAAAAGCCCCGAAGGTGAAAGTTGAAACAAAGATACTTGACGGAAAGAAGGCACTGTATTCGTCAACAAAGGATGTTGACCTGAAAAAAGGAAAAGAGGTATCTTTTGAGGGAACGGTTAAAGATCCGAGGAAGTGGTCAGCAGAAGAACCGAACCTTTACACATTGGTCATAACTTTAAAAGATAAAAAAGGCAGGACCATTGAATCCACGTCATCACAGATCGGATTCAGGAAAGTAGAGATAATAGGAGGGCAGATAC
>JALVJU010000200.1 GCA_027034005.1 Marinilabiliaceae bacterium | reverse complement strand
CTGTCATGCTGAATTTTTGTTTGAAGAAATTCAACGACCATACACCTGTGATTTGAAATGCCGCTTTGTTTTTATCATGGATATATTTGTAGTTGGCCGAAAGGGTAAATATTTTTGAAAAATCCTTGCTGTTCCACGTGTATTGCAAACCAACCAGATAAGCGCTGTTTATAGAGTAATTGTACTGTATTGTGTTGTCGTCCTCATCCTGAAACTGCCCGCGTCCAAAACCGCCATTGTATTCGATCCGTGGTTCAAAATTACTGTTTTTTGACACTTTAAAGCTTCGGGCAATTTCCCAGTATGCAAGGTTTATCCCGTCAACCTGACTTGCTTCGCTTCCATAGTCCATATCGATAAAAAAGAATGTGCTACCCCATGAGTCCGGTTTAAACATTTCCACAGTTGTAGAAAACATTTTGCGGTCTTTACCGAAATCGTAATGTAACTGAACATTTTGTGAAAATGCTGTAGAAACATTGAATGCAAGAAAGAAAAGTAAAAATGTAAGTTTGTTTGTTTTCATAATTAAAATAGATTTGAATTTTAAGAGGGCTAAAAATAAAAAATAAATAATAAGTGCTAAATAATATTTAATATGCACATGTTTTCAAGCATTCACGACGAAGTTCGGAAAATAAAGAAAATATGTTGGATAAGAGGTTAAAAATGGAATTGTTTCTTTGCTTTTGTACCAGTCAAAATCTATCTTTGTAAACTTTTTAAAAACGGAGAGCAAAAAACTGTATTAGATGAGCGCTAAATTTACTGAATATAAGGGGTTAGATTTATCGCAGGTGAACAAGGATGTTCTTAAAACCTGGGATAAAAACCATGCATTTGAGAAGAGTTTATCGACACGTGAAGGCCATCCTACGTTTGTTTTTTATGAAGGGCCACCTTCGGCTAACGGGATGCCGGGAATCCACCATGTGATGGCGCGTACCATCAAAGATGTTTTTTGCAGGTTCAAGACTCAGGAGGGATACCTGGTTAAGCGTAAAGCAGGATGGGACACACATGGCCTGCCCGTGGAACTTGGTGTTGAAAAATCTCTTGGCATAACTAAAGAAGATATAGGTAAAAAGATATCGGTTGCCGAGTATAACAAAGCATGCCGCAAGGACGTGATGAAGTACACGGATATGTGGGAAGACCTTACTCATAAGATGGGTTACTGGGTCGACATGAAAGATCCCTACATCACTTATGACAACCGTTACATCGAAACCCTGTGGTGGTTGTTGAAGCAGCTTTATAACAAAGGATTGCTTTATAAAGGATATACAATTCAACCGTATTCTCCTGCCGCAGGCACCGGACTGAGCACTCATGAGCTAAACCAGCCCGGATGTTACCGCGATGTGAAGGATACAACTGCAACTGCACAGTTCAGGGTCATTCGTGATGAAGTATCGGAGAAACTTTTTGAAGGTGTTGATACAGATGTTTATTTTCTGGCATGGACAACCACACCGTGGACCTTGCCGTCGAATACAGCTCTTGCAGTAGGGCCTAAGATAACTTATGTCAGGGTTAAAACATACAACCCATACACCGGGAAGCCAATGACCCTTATCCTGGCTAAAGACCTTCTCAATCAGTATTTCAAACCTGAAAATGCTGAACTGCCTTTTGCTGAATACAAGCCGGGCGACAAAAAGATCCC
>JALVJU010000199.1 GCA_027034005.1 Marinilabiliaceae bacterium | reverse complement strand
AAGATCAAACGTGGTTGGCGGGATTTTTGACGCGCAGCATTCAAAAATCATGACAACCGCAACACGCGACAGATTAGGGAAAAGTGAATTTTGTCGTACACCCTAATTCAATCGAATTATCGGACAGAATTATATTTGGATTATCTTTGCACCTCAACAAAAGATATTAAAACGATGAACACGAACTCACTTTTACAGCAATTCGACACACCATATCAAACCCCGCCTTTTCACCTGATAAAAGAGGAGGATTACCTGCCTGCATTCAAAGAGGCAATAAAAAACACCAAAGAGGAGATTGACAGCATTTTGAAAAGCGATGATGTACCGGATTTCTTCAATACGATTGAACCACTTGAAAAAGCAGGCAAAAAGCTAAACGTCATAAGCTACATATTTTTCAATATCAACCATGCCAACACGAACGAGAATATCCAGGGCATTGCAAGAGAAGTCTCGCCACTGATAACAGAGTTCAGCAACGATATTAAGCTGAACAAGAAACTTTTTGACAAGATAAAACATGTCTATGACAACTCCGACAGGGGAAGTTTAAGGGAAGACCAGGTAAAACTGCTTGACGACACTTACAAGGAATTTGTCCTGAACGGAGCTTTGCTTGAAGGAAAAGAAAAGGACAAATACCGTGAAATTACAAAGGAGCTTGGACAGTTATCATTGAAGTTCGGGGAGAACGTTCTTGCCGAGACAAATGATTTCAAACTGCACCTGACCGATAAAAAAGATGTGAGCGGATTGCCCGGGGGAGCATTGGAAGCCGCATCTGCACTTGCAAAGAGCGAAGGCAAAGACGGCTGGATGTTCTCATTGCACCTGCCTTCGTACATGGCTTTTATGACACATGCCGACAACCGTGAACTGCGCGAGAAGCTATTCAGGGAATACTCTAAAAGGGGAAACCGGAACAACGACCATGACAACAAAGAGGTGATATCAAAAATGGTATCGCTGCGTGTGGAAAAGGCACAGTTGCTGGGATTTGACACCCATGCCGACCTTGTCCTGCAAAAAAGTATGGCTTCAACAAAGGAGCGGGTTAATGGTTTCCTGCAAGAACTGCTCGATGCCTCCATCGATTTCGGTCAAAAGGATGTAAAGGATGTTGCCGGATTTGCAAAATCAAACGGTTTGAATGACGAACTTCAACGCTGGGACTTCATGTACTACAGCGAAAAACTGAAAACATCAAAATTCGGTTTGAACGATGAGATGCTAAGGCCATATTTTAAACTTGAGAATGTAGAAAAGGGAGTTCTTGGGCTGGCAGAAAGATTGTATGGCATAAAATTTACTGAAGTTGATGACATCCCAAAATATCACGATGAAGTTAAGACTTTCAGGGTTGATGATGAGACCGGGGATTTTCTCGGAGTGCTTTATCTCGATTACTTCCCGAGGCCATCGAAACAAGGCGGTGCCTGGATGACATCTTTCCGTGACCAGTACATCGATGATAAAGGAAAAGATGTCAGGCCGCAGATCTCGCTTGTAATGAATTTCACAAGGCCTACAGAAACAAAACCCTCTCTCCTCACCTTCCGTGAAGTACAGACTTTCCTGCATGAATTCGGCCACGGGCTGCACGGCATGCTGAGCCGTGTTCACTACGAAAGCCAATCGGGAACGAACGTCTATCGTGACTTCGTGGAACTACCTTCACAACTAATGGAGAACTGGTCAACAGAGAAAGAGTGGCTGAAAGATGTGGGCATCCATTACGAGACCGGAGAAGTGATCCCTGATGAACTGCTAGAAAAGATAAAAGGTGCAGAAACATACCTGAGCGGTTACCAGACCGTTCGCCAGCTTTCGTTTGGCCTTAACGATATGGCATGGCATACTTTGACAGATGAGTTTAAGGGTAATGTGGTTGATTTTGAAAAGAAAGCAATGGCTCCCACCGAGCTATTCCCGCCTGTGGAAGGTAGTTGCGTCAGCACCGCATTATCCCACATTTTCGACGGCGGATATTCGGCAGGGTACTACGGCTACAAATGGGCTGAAGTACTCGATGCCGATGCTTTCGAGGCATTCAAGGAGAAAGGCATTTTTAACAAAGAGGTGGCCGGTTCGTTCCGCAAAAATATCCTTGAGCGTGGAGGCACAAAACACCCGATGGAGCTTTACAAAGCATTCCGTGGTAAGGAACCGTCGATAGAGCCGTTACTGAAAAGAGGCGGATTGATAAAAAAATAATTATGTCACAATGCTATTTTTATGTATATTTGCAGTACAACTGCAAATATACATAAAACATGTACATAAGAAGGAACATTGAACCCGAAATACTGGATAGGGCAAAATTCTATCCGGTAATTACAATAACAGGCCCACGCCAGTCGGGAAAAACAACTTTGGCAAAACATCTTTTCAATAAGTTACCATATTACAGCTTAGAAGATCCGGACATTAGATTTTTTGCCGAAAACGATCCGCGTGCTTTTCTAAAGCAATTCAAAAAAGGGGCAATTCTTGACGAAGTTCAAAATGTTCCTCAACTGTTATCCTACCTTCAACAGATTGTTGATGAGAACCGGGATGAAATATTGTTCGTACTTACAGGCAGCAATCAATTTTCAATGATGAACAAGATAACACAATCCCTGGCCGGCAGGACCGCATTATTGAAGCTTCTGCCTTTCTCTTTTAATGAAAGCCCCGGCATAAAAGATATTTCAACAAATGAAATCTTACTTGAAGGATTTTATCCTTTAGTTCAAACAACTGAAATAAAACCGTACCTTTTTTATCAAAATTATTATGAAACTTATCTTGAAAGAGATGTCAGACAATTAATTCAGGTAAAAGACTTAAGTCTTTTTCAGAAGTTTATAAAATTATGCGCAGGAAGAGTAGGCAACCTTTACAATGCGTCCTCTCTTGCTTCTGATGCAGGAGTAGCCGTAAACACAGTCAGGTCATGGATTTCAATACTTGAAGCTTCGTATATTTTATACCGGCTGGTTCCATATTATGAAAACATAAATAAACGCCTTATCAAATCCCCAAAACTATATTTTTACGATACCGGATTAGCTGCATACCTTTTGGGAATTGAGAACACAACTCAAATGTCAAGGGATCCCCTTAGAGGTGCTTTGTTTGAAAATATGATCATAAACGAATTTTTAAAAAACAGCTTCAACTCCGGATTAAGCCCAGACCTTTATTTTTACAGGGACAGTAATCATTTTGAGATTGATCTGATCAGAAAATCAGGGCATGAGCTGACCCTATATGAAATAAAATCAGCCCAGACATTCCATCCGGATTTTCTGAAAGGACTTAAGAGAATAAAAAAAACATTTGGTGAGAGGATCAAAGATATGTACCTGATCTATGATGGTGATATTGAAACAAAGATTGACGATATCCGTTTGCTGAACTTCAGAAGCCTATTTTTAAATCATCTGTCATCCGATGACTAAAGCAAGAACACATGAAAGAACTTTATCCATTACAAGGAATAGTTACCGTACTAAACACCCCGTTTCTCCAGGATGGCTCAGTGGATTATGCCGGCGTGAACTGCAACACAAAAGAGGCGCTGCGTGCCGGTGTATCAGGGTTTCTTGTCCCTGCAATGGCATCGGAAGTACCAAAACTGTCACTATTCGAAAAGCTAAAGATCGTCGAAACAGTTCTAAAAACAGTCAACGATAAAGTTCCCGTATTTGTGGGAACGGGAGGTGGAACTGTTGATGATGCCATACAGGCAATAAGTATCTATCAGGGGCTGGGGGCAAAAAATTTCCTTGTGCAGCTGCCTTATGAAAACGAGCAACAGTTTAAGGATGATTTTAAAAGAATAGCAGATACCAATCCCGGAGTGATCATGCTGCAGGATTGGGACGAAACGGGTTACGGATTAAAAGATGAGCTGATAGTCGAACTCTTTAATGATGTTCCGGCTTTCAGATGCATTAAAGTGGAAACCGTTCCTGCAGGGCCAAAATATTCAAGAATACTCGAACTTACCGGCGGAAAGCTGAATGTGAGTGGCGGCTGGGCTGTCACAGAAATGATCGACGGGCTGAAACGAGGCGTTCACGCCTTCATGCCCACAGGAATGCACTGGATATACACAGAGATCTATTCCCTTTTTGAGAAAGGAGAAGAAGATAAGGCAAGAGAACTTTTCATGGAGATAGAACCTGTTTTGGCATTCTCAAATCAAAATCTTGACACCTCTATCCATTTCTTCAAACGACTGCTTTGGAAACAGGGCATTTTTGCCACCCCCGAAGTTAGGAAACCGATAGCTCCTTTTAACGAAAATGACATTGTCACAGCCGATGAGCACATCAAGAAAGTTATGGAATTAGAGAAAGAGGTACGAAAAGGTAGAAAATAAATTTTCTATATTCATTTCTTTTCAATATCAAGTGTTGGTTCATGGGGTGTACGACAAAATCCACGAAATAACAATAGGTATTAAAAAAGCAATATTATTGTACCGATTTCACAAACTGCTTCTTGATGTACTTGAACCACATAAGACAAAACATAAGCAGAAAACCCCTATCCATGACTAAACAAAGCCCCATGGGGGCGTAACAATGGCAACCCCGTCCGCAAGAGCGGGGATAGCAACCATTAAAATCAAACGTGGTTGGCGGGATTTTTGACGCACAGCATTCAAAAATCATGACAACCGCAACACGCGACTGATTTGGGAAAAGTGGATTTTATCGTACACCCTGGTTCATGTTACAAAATTATTTTTTAAAAGATTTTTATATCTTTAAAATGAAATCATAATCAACACCAAAATGAAAAATATATCTTTTCTCATCCTCTCTTTTATACTATTTTCTGCAGTTTCATTTTCAAAGAACAAAAAAGAGACATCAAAAGAGACAAAGGATACCATTTTTACCTCTTCCACTTTTTCAGGGCTGAAATTAAGAAGCATTGGCCCCGCCTACAAATCGGGAAGGATAGCTGACATCGTTATTCATCCTGACAATCCGAATATCTGGTATGTTGCCATCGGGTCAGGAGGAGTGTGGAAAACAGAAAATGCCGGAACCACATGGAAACCTATCTTCGACAGCCAGCCGGTTTACTCCATCGGATGCATAACTATCGACCCCAACAATCATCACACTTTGTGGGTAGGAACAGGAGAAAATGTCGGCGGACGCCATGTTGGCTGGGGCGATGGAATTTACCGTAGTAC
>JALVJU010000198.1 GCA_027034005.1 Marinilabiliaceae bacterium | reverse complement strand
GCCTCCTTCATCCCATACTGAAGTAATCTCAAAATCTTTGTCAAAAACAGCGACAAAATAGTTGTGAAAGTTATCAGGAACACTTCCGGAATTATATCTTGTATATCCTATAATTTTCCGCTTTTCAGGTATTATCCTGACCATGGACCCCCTGTCGAGCCCATCTATTAACACATATGAACTGTCCGATTCAGGGAAAGTAATCCTGAAACAAGCACCCCGCTCCGTAGGTGTTATTTCTGTAGTAATGTCGTAGTCGGCAAGATATACCTCATAATAATTCGGTTTTGCAGTTTCCGCTTTATGTGAAAACCACGAAGCCCTGTCTTTTTCACCTATCTTTATTTTACCTTTTAAGGGAAATATTGAGAAACAACCATAGTCACCCAACCAGTTACTTGCCTGATGAGTCTGCCTGAAACCATCTATTTTATGCGCATCATAAGCATACATCCAGTTGTTTCCAGTTTCTGCAGTTTGGGGCGTCCAGAAGTTCATACCCCAGGGCAATGCAATTGCCGGATATGTATTACCATTAGAAAGGCTGAATTCAGAATCACTGCCAATTAAAGTATTTACCTTTGACACATAATTAATTTCAGACTTCTTAAACTTTTCACAATTAGTATTGCAACCAGCTAATATTAAAGACAAGAACGATATTAACAACAAATATTTTTTCATAATAAATCATTTTATAGTTATACAAGACATAGTTAATAAACAATAATTTTGTGCGATTCCATGCCTATTTGAACAATATATACACCTCTGTTAAGGTTTACGTCTAATATTGATCCTGCATTGTTAAAACTACGGATCTTCACACCTGCAACATTATAGATATTGACAATATCATTGCCAAAGTTTCTTATAATTATCCCACCTGCTTTATTATATACCTGAGGCCTTATAAGTTCACCTGTTTTCGAAGAAACCAACCCTCCTTCTATAGGTAAAAACTCACCTTCTTTTGTCTGAATTGTTTGTGGCTCTTCCAGATAATTCCCGCTGACTGTAAACAGGCCTTTTGAATCACTTTCTATATTCAAAACTCTTCCGCTAAAGCGTATACCTTTTATCGAACGAGCCCCTTTGAATAAGTTTTGAATGTAAGGTTTTCCATAATCGTATCGGAACCCATTTTTTATCATTACAAAATCAATTATCATAGCTGCCCCAAATGTTGATGGCCTTACTCCGGATGGGTATGGAATTCCCTGGTTATCGGTTATTTCATACGATTCTGCAAGCCAGTTCCCTGACCTTACTACATCCCGGATACTAACATCGATAAGATTGGTTGCATTATCAACTTTTGAATTATCGATCAGGCCATACAGTGTGTAACCTACATCCGGATATTTTGGATACCCCAGGCTAATTCCCCCAAAATTATAATCCGAATTAAAATTATCTGAAAATGCAGAATACATACTGTTTAAATAAGCTGTCTCATTTTTAAGAAGATCGACATGTAATCCTTTAGTTACCCAATAAATGTTACCATAAGCTCTTCCGCCTGTACTTGTATTGTAATACTGATAAGGCCTGCTGTCAGGTGTTGTCCAGAACCATGATAAGCATTTATCAAAAAAGTCCATTTTTTTATCTTCCCATTCATAAGCAACAAATTCACCTTTTAGAACTTTACTGATCTTTATCATGTAATC
>JALVJU010000197.1 GCA_027034005.1 Marinilabiliaceae bacterium | reverse complement strand
TAAATGTGGTATTGCATTCTTCACCCACATCCAATAATTCTCAAAAGGGAGCTTTTGCGCGTTGGTTTCCCCTTTAGGGGCAAAGGGGTGTGGGTGGGATGTTATACGTCTGATATGATCCTAATAGTGTCCCAGCAGTTTGGCTATCTTGTCGATGTAAGCGTTTTTGTTTGGATTGATAGGTTTGTTGCTTGATTCTGCTTCAAGGAGTTGCTTACGCAGTTTTATGAAGTTTTTGGATATCTCCTCGATTGTCTGTTTCTGGGCTATGAGTTGTTTTTCAAGTGATTTCAACTGTATATCCTTGTTGCCGATCTTATCCTGCATCAGGGAATAATCGGCGTAGAGGTCATTGTATTTCTGTTTTGTGGCAGAAAGCTCTTTGGTCAGCATGTCGTTTCTATCCCTTGCCAGTTTTATGGAGTAGTGCAGCCCTGCTGTATCTTTCTGAAGCGACAGGAGTTGTGTTTTAGTTTTTTGCAGATCTTCGGATGTTTTTTGATAAGAATTCTTGTTGTATTTCAGGTCGCTTTTCATTTTGTTCAGCTCGGCGGTAAGTTCATCAACTTTGTCCTGAAGGGCGGTGGCCTGAATCATGATGTCGCTGATGTCGTCAGATTTTATGGCATTGCTGCGGCTTAGTTTGTATTTCATGTCTTCGTAATCGGCAACAGCTGATTTCAGGTCTGACTCAAGCTTTTTGTTCTCAGCCTTCTTGTCCTTTAACTGGTCTGATATACTGTTCTTTTCAGAAAGTAATGCCTCATATTTCTTTTTCGATACTACACATCCGGAAAGGAGGAAAACAGGAACTATCAGTAAAAATATTTTATGTAACATGCTGTCTTTATTTAAAAAGGTTTCTAAATTTACAATTCAAATTTAAAAAATCTTTCATTATGCGGACTATATCTGTCACTCTTTTAAATATATTTATTGTTTTTAGTTCTGTTGCTTTATACGCGCAGTCGGGGAAATTGCAACTTCAGGGAAAGGTCATGGATGCTGCAAACAACAAACCTGTTGAGTTTGCCAACATAGGCGTTGAGGGAACATTCCTGGGAACTGCCTCCGATATTGACGGTGTTTTTAGTCTGACTCTCGATAAGGAGTATGCCGGTTTTGATGTTGTGATATCTGCAGTTGGCTATCAGAGCAAAAAGATGAAAGTGTCGGAGCTTGCAGGAGGGCATGTTGTTGTGAAGATGACACCTGCCGTGTACGGTTTGTCGGAAGTTGACATAAAAGCGCGTTCAAAAGTGTTGTATGGAATTATCAGGTCGGCAGGAAACCTTATCCCGCAGAATTATGTTACCGGACCGATGCAGTACTCTGTTTTTTATGAAAAACAGAAAGAGCAGTCGCAAAAAACAGAGGCAGTGATCGCATTGTCCGACAATAAGGGATATGGCGACAGGAGCTATACCGGTGCATTTATAAACCGTTCTTACACAGTGGAAGAGATACGGAGAAACTTCGACTATAAACCCATAGAAAACGGTTCAACAGATATTGATGACCTGCTTTTGTTCGACATTGTGAGGGTTAGGGGCAATATCCTGGATTCGGCTGGATTGTATGATTTTAAATTGAACCTTGAGGACATTACTGCTTATGCCGGAGATTCGGTATGGGTGATAAGTTACTCCTGTGAAGATCCGGATTTTGTCACTG
>JALVJU010000196.1 GCA_027034005.1 Marinilabiliaceae bacterium | reverse complement strand
GCCACTACGGACTTGACAAGGATTTTAAACTGAATATTGAGGTGAACCATGCCATCCTTGCACAGCACACTTTTGAGCATGAACTGAGAACAGCCGCAGATGCCGGACTGCTTGGCTCGATAGATGCAAACAAGGGAGACTATCAGAACGGTTGGGACACCGATGAGTTCCCAACAAACATAACTGAGGTTACTTCAGCAATGCTTGAGATATTGCAGGCAGGCGGTTTCACCGATGGAGGTATAAATTTCGATGCCAAGACACGCCGTAACTCTACGGACCTTGAGGATCTCTTCATCGCACATATCACAGGTATGGATACATTTGCCCGTGCCCTTGTGACAGCCGACAGGATCCTTACAGAGTCGGATTACCTGAAGATGAGGCAGGAGCGCTACGCTTCGTTTGAGAGCGGAAAAGGCAAAGAGTACCGTGAAGGCAAGCTTACGCTCGAGGACCTTTATTACTATGCCAAAGAGGCAGGTGAGCCGGAACAGATAAGCGGTAAGCAGGAGTTGCTTGAACAGTTGATAAATAATTATATATAGAAGTAGAAAGGGGAAAGGGAAAAGTTAAAAGTACATTCCCTTTCTCCTTTTACCTTTTACCTTTTTAACTTTTAACTCAATGAAAGAATACAATCAAAGATATGTTATCGGCATAACGCTTGTTGCGACGTTGGGCGGTTTGCTGTTTGGGTACGATACAGCCGTGATCTCCGGTACGGTGGGTTCCCTGAAGAACTTTTTTATCGTGCCGCAGGGTTTGCCTGAACTTGAAGCAAACTCACTTCACGGATTTGTGGTGTCGAGCGCCCTTATCGGCTGTATCATCGGGGGAATATCCGGAGGTTTGCTTGCTTTGCACTTTGGCCGCCGTACCACCCTGAAATTTGCCGCCGTACTTTTCACTATTTCTGCACTGGGATCGGCCATGCCGGAGATGTTCTTTGCAAAGATAGGTTCGGGAGATCACAACTACCTTACACAGTTTGTCATCTACCGTATTATCGGCGGAATAGGCGTCGGGCTGGCATCCATGCTTTCGCCCATGTACATTGCCGAGATCGCCCCTGCATCCAAGCGCGGGAACCTTGTGTCGTGGAACCAGTTTGCAATCATTTTTGGTATGCTGGTGGTTTATTTTGTCAACTACTTCATTGCCCTGCAGGGAGATGCAACATGGCTCGACAGGATAGGGTGGAGATGGATGTTCGCATCTGAGACCATCCCTGCCGTATTGTTCTTCATACTGTTGTTCTTTGTTCCTGAAAGCCCGAGGTGGTTAGTTATAAAACAGAGGGAGAATGAAGCACTGAATGTACTGCAAAAAGTTAACGGAGAGAGTGAGGCGACAAGGATATTGAACGACATAAAGCAGTCGCTTGCAAGTAAGAAGAGCAGTGCATTGTTCACTTTCGGATATGTGGTGATAATTGTGGGTGTCCTGTTGTCAGTGTTTCAGCAGTTTGTGGGCATCAATGTGGTGCTTTACTATGCCCCCGAGATATTTAAGAACATGGGCTCGGGTACCAATGTTGCACTGATGCAGACTATCATAGTTGGCATTATCAACCTTTCGTTCACTGTGCTGGCTATCCTTACCGTTGATAAATTCGGCCGTAAGCCGTTGCAGATCATCGGGGCACTTGGAATGGCAGCAAGCATGTTCGCAC
>JALVJU010000195.1 GCA_027034005.1 Marinilabiliaceae bacterium | reverse complement strand
TTTATTCCGGTCGGACCCTTGTTTCTTAAATAGGTACAAT
This sequence comes from Marinilabiliaceae bacterium, assembly GCA_027034005.1. Taxonomy (GTDB): domain Bacteria; phylum Bacteroidota; class Bacteroidia; order Bacteroidales; family Marinilabiliaceae; genus JAADEM01. The sequence continues at coordinate 5,177 of JALVJU010000195.1, read as the reverse complement.
TTAAATCTTTCAAAGAACTTTTTTCGCTTTTTCGACCCTTTCTCACCCTCTTTTTCTCACCCCTCGGGACCAAAGCGGCTGCAAAGAAAGAGTGTTTATTTCTTTTTTCCAATAGCCGAATTTAAGAAATAACATAAATTAATTCATGAACAGATTCTTCAAAGAGACTATCTTTTAGTTAGCAATGATTTAACTCAATAAGGAATCTTATCTCTTAACAATTTTTATAGGAATTTTCTCGATTAATATCTGGTCTTTTTCCGGCAGTCCCTGTATCTTTCTTACTACTTCCATGCCTTTAACGACACGGCCAAAAGCAGCAAACCCCTGCCCGTCCGGATTACGTTTACCTCCAAAATCAAGTTCCGGCTGATTGCCGATACAAATAAAAAACTCCGAAGAAGCTGTGCCCGGCTCATTCCTTGCCATACTAATAGTTCCCTCAAAATGCTTAATGCCTGTTTCTTTAGTGGTTTCATGCCTGATTGGCGGAAGAGCATAGGGATGATCATCTTCGAACAGGCCTCCCTGAATCACCTCTATCTTAATATCATTATCAGGTTGATTATCCGGAGTCACCCCACTGTAAAAAATAGCATCCTTAAACCGACCTTCATCGACATATCTCAGAAAATTCCCTGCAGTGACAGGAGCTTTATCTTCATATATCTCGATTAAGATATTACCATAGGGTGTTTTCATCTCAACCTGAGAATATTTCCTGGAACAGGATAAAAAAATCAGGACCAGGATTAACCAAAACGAGAAAATATTTCTGTTCATTTTCGAAACTTTTAAAACTTAATTAAAGTAGATATTAATATTCGCCATAAAATTATAACTTTGATACCGATAAAAACATTTTAGGATGAAGAACTTAATGACACACAAAAGATATTTTATATTTATTGTAATCTGGTCAACAGGGATTCTCTTTTTTTATAGTTGCAAGGATGAGGAGATACCGGAAAGTATCCTGAAAATAAACTACTTTATCCATGACAACATGGATTTTGCATATTTTTGGAATGATAAGATGCCCGATATTGATCCGGACAAGGAACCTGACCCCAAAAAATATTTCGACAAGTTACTTTACAAGGCTATCGATAGATGGTCATTCATAACAGATGATTACCAAGGGCTTCTGGAGTATTTTTCCGGGATCAGAAAATCAACAGGGTATTCTTTCCGGCTGTACAGACTTTCGGACAATTCAAAGGATGTTGTAGGTTATATCGAATATGTTAATCCAAATACACCTGCAGACAATGCAGGATTGAAGAGGGGAGATATGTTTTTCGAAATAAATGGCACTAAGCTCACAACGGATAACTATCAGGAACTGATAGGCCTTGACTCTTTCACCCTGACACTTGGGGAGCTAAATGAAGACCTTACTATCACTCCCTTATCGCCGAAGGTCAATCTCACAGCGGAAGTACTGACGATAGACCCAATATTATTAGACACCGTAGTTGACCATGCGGGTGAGAAAATTGGATATCTGGTTTACAATTCTTTCGTACGCGATTATGACGACGAATTAAAAGAGGTTTTCGGAAGTTTCAAAGATGAAGGGATCGACGGGCTGGTCGTTGATCTCAGGTACAACTCAGGAGGTGCAGTGAATACGGCCATTCTTATGGCAAGTATGATAGCCCCTGCTGCGGACACCGGCAAAGTACTGCTAAACAATACTTACAATCAAAACCTGACAGATTACTTTAAAGAGAAATACCCTGATGACGAATCAATTTTTACAGATAAGATATTAAGCGCACCCAACAATCTGAACCTTTCAAAATATGTGGCATTGACATCGTTTAAAACGGCATCAGCCAGCGAGATGGTCATTTACACATTAATGCCTTACATGGATGTAATACAGATAGGAGAGCAGACTCACGGAAAATACTATGCTTCAATCACGTTGTCTGATCCTGATAAAAAACACAACTGGGCCATACAGCCAATTGTTATGCGGGCAGAAAATGCCGATAATTCCATCGATTACACACAAGGCCTGGTACCGGATGTTGAATTGCGTGAAAGATATGAATACCCGTTAGGAGACAAAAGGGAAAAATTCTTTGCCCAGGCGCTCTACGAGCTTACAGGCGTATGGCCAGAAGGAGCTGTTACACAGTTAAAATCAGAAAAAACCAACTTACTGAGAGAAGGCTACATAGAAGAGGGCAAAAACACAGAACTGAAATATTTAATGCACAAAGAGGTTAACGCGAGATTTCTTGAAGATATCTTCCAGGGGATGCAGTAATATTGATTTACACAAATGGAGATCCCTGCTTGTGCAGGAATGGTTCTCCTACCCTTTAAGAGATTACTACTTTTTTATTTTTTGATGGTATTCACGTACCTCACGGAAAATCCCCGAGGCAAAGATAAAATCCTCAAGAGCTTCATTTTGGGCATTGAAAATATCCTCTTTAGAGCCTTCCCATTCTTTAATACCATTCCGGATAAAAACAATTTTATCTCCAATACCCATAACTGAGTTCATATCGTGAGTGTTGATAACAGTAGTCATATCGAACTCCTGCGTAAGCTCTTTTATCAGTTCATCAATAACTATGGCAGTTTTCGGGTCAAGCCCGGAGTTCGGTTCATCACAGAAAAGATATTTTGGATTCAGGGCTATGGCCCTGGCAATTGCAACACGTTTTTGCATCCCTCCGCTGATCTCGGAAGGGAAAAGATGATTCACATTTTTAAGGTTAACACGTTCAAGGCAGAAATTAGCCCTGTCGCGACGTTCATCCAAAGGCCAGTCGGTAAGCATATCGAGGGGAAACCGTACATTCTCTTCTACTGTTGATGAGTCAAAAAGCGCCGACCCCTGAAAGAGCATACCCATGTCCTGCCTGAGCTTTCTTTTTTCGTTACTGTTCATCGACACAAAACTCTCCCCGTCGTATACAACATCACCTTCGTCGATCTGATGCAAACCTACGATAGACTTTAACAATACGGTCTTGCCTGACCCGCTTTGCCCGATTATCAGGTTTGTCTTTCCCTTATGAAAAACAGTAGATATATCTTTCAATATCTGCTTGCCGTCAAATGCTTTCGAAAGGTCTTTAACTTCTATCATGCCAGTAACAACTGAGTTAACAACAGGTTGAACAAAAGAATAAATATACTGCTTGTAACAACAGCTTTGGTACTGGATCGGCCTACCTCCAGCGCACCTCCAAAAGTATAATATCCCCAGTATGCCGACACACTACTAATGATAAAAGCAAACACGACGGATTTTATAAGGGAATAAGTTATGTAGAAAGACCTGAACGCATATTGAATTCCATAGATGTATTCGGCAGCAGGCACTTCACCTGTAAGATTTCCTGCAAGATACCCTCCGAAAATACCTACACCCATACTAATTAATACCAAAAGGGGAGTTATGATTATCATAGCAATGACCTTAGGCAGAACCAGGAAACCGGCAGAGTTAATTCCCATAATGTCGAGCGCATCTATTTGCTCGGTAACCCGCATTGTTCCAATCTCAGATGCAATGTTCGACCCAACCTTTCCTGCAAGTATCAAACAGACCATCGTTGAAGAAAACTCCAGAAGAATGGAATCACGGGCAGCAACACCTACTGTATATTTTGGGATGAAGGGCATCTCGATATTATACGCCGTCTGCAACGTAACAACCGCCCCCATGAAGATTGAGATAACGAGGACGATACCAAGGGAATTAACACCTAAACTATCCATCTCGCGTATCAACTGATTTAAAAACACAGAATGTTTATCAGGCCTGCCAAAGACCTTTTTCAGAAAAAGAGTATATTTCCCCAGATGATATAACATTCCTTTTTTTGTTTAAAAATAGTAACTTTATGACAAATATAGTGTACTTTAATAAATATTAAGAAGTTTTCATTCTCTGATAAGATATCTTTGTTATCAAACCTAAAAAATGACTAATGAAACATGACACATTTTGCGTTATAATGGCCGGGGGAGTGGGTTCCCGGTTCTGGCCCATTAGCAGGACAGCAAACCCAAAACAATTTCTCGACATACTTGGCATCGGAAGAACACTCATACAACAGACATTTGACAGGTTCAGGCCCATATGCCCTGTTGAAAATTTTTTAATAGTTACCAGCAAGGAATACAAAGACATTGTTCTGGAACAATTGCCGGAACTGAAGCAGGACCAGGTATTGCTTGAGCCATTGCGCCGGAATACAGCTCCATGTATTGCTTATGCCAATACGGTGATACAGCACAGGAATCCGGATGCAAACATCGTGGTTACCCCTGCTGACCATCTGATAATGAACGATGACCTGTTTAGAACAAATATTACTACCGGTTTGAAATTCGTTTCAGAAAAAGACGCTCTACTAACCCTGGGAATCAAGCCGCATAAGCCGGAAACCGGTTATGGGTACATTCAGACCGGAGAGCATGTGGGTGGTGAATATCCCAATTTTTACAAAGTGAAAACATTTACTGAAAAGCCTAACTATGAAATGGCGAAAGTGTTCTTTGAAAGTGGTGAGTTCTTCTGGAATTCAGGGATATTCCTATGGTCATTAAAAAGTATCACATCAGCATTTAAAGAACACCTAAATGAAGTCCAGGTGTTGTTTGACAAGATTGATGCCTATATCGGCACTGACAAAGAGGAAGAAGAACTGAACAACACATACATGGAATGCAAGAACATCTCCATCGACTACGGGGTGATGGAGAAGGCTTCCAATGTATATCTCCAGACTGCCGATTTCAAATGGTCTGACCTTGGCACATGGTCCTCGTTGCATGAACACTCGGATAAAGACGAGAACAATAATGCCAGGATCAACGGAAAGATATTGATGTACGATTCATCGGGCTGTGTAGTTCACGTACCCGACGAAAAACGAGTAGTGATACAGGGGCTTAACAACTACATTGTTGTGGAATCAAAGAATGCATTACTCATATGCCCCATGGAAAATGAGCAACAGATCCGCCAGTTTACCAATGATGTAAAAACAGAGTTTGGAGAGAACTATTGACAAAGTTCAGAACTCCTGACCTATCGTAAACTCAATGTGTAGCAAATTTGTAAATCATCTTAAGATCAGTACCCGGGAATATTGTTTCAGAATCGTTTAGTAAGTCCAAAATATTTGCAACAGCTTTAT
>JALVJU010000194.1 GCA_027034005.1 Marinilabiliaceae bacterium | reverse complement strand
GTTGAAGCCGATACCGGAGAATGCCAACAGGGCACCCAAGAGAAAAGACATTCTTACTAAGGAGGAGAAGCAGCTTGCACTTAAAAATGCACTCAGGTACTTTCCTCAGAAGTGGCACAAGCAGCTGGCGGCAGAGTTTGCCGAAGAGCTTAAAAAATACGGACGTATCTACATGTACCGTTTCCGTCCCGATTACGAGATGTATGCCCGCCCTGTTGAAGAGTATCCAGCAAAGTCAAAGCAGGCAGCAGCCATCATGCTGATGATACAGAACAATCTTGACCCGGCAGTGGCACAGCATCCTTACGAACTCATAACCTATGGAGGCAATGGTTCTGTTTTCATGAACTGGGCTCAATACCTGCTGACCATGCAGTACCTTGCAACAATGACCGATGAGCAGACACTTGTTATGTACTCAGGCCATCCGATGGGATTGTTCCCATCACATAAGGATGCTCCCCGTGTTGTGGTTACCAACGGCATGGTCATTTCTAACTATTCAAGCCAGGATGACTGGGAGAGGTTCAATGCCCTGGGTGTTTCCCAGTACGGACAGATGACGGCCGGTTCGTACATGTACATTGGCCCGCAGGGTATCGTGCACGGGACTACCATCACAGTGATGAATGCAGCCCGCAAAGTAGCAAAGCCGGGTGAAGACCCTTTCAGAGGTAAGCTGTTCGTCTCATCAGGTCTTGGAGGCATGTCGGGAGCTCAGCCAAAAGCTGGTGACATCACCGGAGTTATCTCGGTGGTTGCAGAAGTGAACCCTGCAGCGGCACATAAACGTCATGACCAGGGATGGGTTGATGAGTTGATTGATGACATGGACACATTGATAGAAAGGGTGAAAAAAGCCAAGGCGAACAAAGAGGTTGTCTCCATTGCGTACCTTGGCAATGTGGTTGATGTGTGGGAGAAATTTTATGATGCAGGCATTTTCATCGACCTTGGTTCCGACCAGACATCATTGCACAATCCATGGTCAGGAGGATACTACCCTGTTTCGCTTACTTTCGAAGAGGCCAATGAGATGATGGCCAACGACCCTGAGCGTTTCAAGGAAGAGGTGAGGGCATCGCTTCGCCGTCAGGCAGCAGCCATCAACAAGCACACGGCCAAAGGAACATATTTCTTCGATTATGGCAATGCCTTCCTGCTTGAAGCATCGCGTGCGGGTGCCGATATCATGGACGAAAATGGGAAAGATTTCAGGTACAAATCGTATGTTCAGGATATCATGGGCCCCATGTTCTTTGATTTTGGGTTCGGCCCGTTCCGATGGGTATGTGCTTCCGGTGACCCCAAAGACCTGGAACTTACCGATAAGATCGCCTCTGATGTACTTGAAGAGCTGATGAATGAATCGCCCGATCCTATCAAAAGTCAGATGGCAGATAACATACAGTGGATAAAAGGCGCTCAGGAGAACCGTCTTGTGGTTGGTTCGCAGGCACGTATCCTTTATGCCGATGCGGAAGGCCGGATCAGGATAGCTGCAGCTTTCAACAAAGCTATCAGGGACGGGAAGCTTTCAGGGCCTGTGGTGCTTGGCCGTGACCACCACGATGTGTCCGGAACTGACTCACCGTACCGTGAAACTTCGAACATCTACGACGGTTCCCGCTTTACTGCTGACATGGCCATTCAGAATGTGATTGGTGACAGTTTCAGGGGAGC
>JALVJU010000193.1 GCA_027034005.1 Marinilabiliaceae bacterium | reverse complement strand
ACATTGTGAAAGGTGTAGGCCCTGTTCTTCAGATAGCTGAGGGCTGGACTGTTGTTATCGACGGCGAGATACATGCCATACTCAACGAAAGGACCAACCCGACATGGCCGACAACCTGGTTTGCCCCGCGCCTGACAGGTAAAGGTGCTTTCAAGGATGTTTACTCTGTGATGGCCAACTGGGGAGCTAACCACGGTGCTATCAGTTACGGCCATATCGGCGCCGACCTGATCACTCTTGCGTCAATGCTCCGTATCCCTGTGAACATGCACAATGTGGACGATGACAACATCTTCCGTCCTGCTGCATGGAGTGCATTCGGAATGGATAAGGAGGGACAGGATTACCGTGCATGTGAGGCATACGGCCCTCTTTACGGGATAAAGTAAGATTTATTTAAGATATATTTAAGGGTGCAGCTTTCGGGTTGTGCCCTTTTTTCGTTTTATAGTGGGATAGCCACGGATGCACGGATATTTTTGGGAATATGTGATTTGAGATTAGCGATATGCGATTAACGAAGAAATATCTTTAGCCACGGACGGCACGGATATTTTTGTTTCTCTTACCCGGTAGGTGCGTAGCACAGCAATATTTGTAGAACATCAACAAGTAACAACCTTAGGTGCAGAGCACCGGAATATTTTCTGCCGAGAGACGATTAATATAGTGGTGCTACGCACCTGATAAAAATGCTATCGCCTTTTTTCTACAAATGTTGCGCGGCTTTGCCGCTTTTGGCTTTAGAGTTTGATTATGGCTGCATGTCGTCTACGCTAAACGTCGATTGTCCTCTACTGGTCGGACAAATAGAAGCTGTTTGAAACCTTTGAGTATGCCTGAATCTCGAGCGTTTATCCTCTCAAACTAATCAGTCTCATCTGTGTAAACCCGCCTGACCGCGCAGTCGGGTCTACCTGGCTACGCAGTTAGACAGGCAGGTCCGTGTTCCATTAATCCGGATTCTATCTTTTATGTTCTTATATGTCTTATATGGTTCAACAGTTGTTTCCGCATCCCCGGGAAATAACTTTTTTTGTTATCTTTAACTATTGAATGCTGTTTGCTTTGAAGTTTCACTGTTATCCCATGCTATGAAAAAAGTACATGAAAGTAGTCCAAATAGGGTTACACTTTTAAAAAGTTCATTTTTTACGTTCCTTTTGATAACTGCCTTTTACCTTGCTTCCTGCACTTCACCATCTAAACGGCTTGGTGATTTCAAGGTGCTCCCCTCTGTTCAGCAGTATGAGATTAAAGGTGTGAGTGATCTTAAATATGATGATGTCAGTAGTTATTTCCTTGCTGACGGAACGGAACTTCCCGTTACAGGTGAAATGCTTAAGGGTATTGAACCGGCGAAAAAACAAGGCTCTGCTGATATTGTTTTAAGTGTTGATAGTTCACTAAATTTAAAGCCGGAAGGGTATCAGCTTGAGATAAATAAAAAACAGATAACCATAACCGGGAAAGATAAAACGGGGCTTTTTTACGGCCTGGTTACCCTCAATCAGATGATGGAGGACTCAAAGGATCAGGATGTGAACCTGCCTATCTGTTCGGTGACGGATTATCCGCTTCTTGCATACCGTGCCGTTCATCTCGACATGAAACATCACAGGGAGAAGAAGGAGTATTACTACAAACTGATAGACCGCCTGGCAAGTTACAAGATCAATGCGATAATT
>JALVJU010000192.1 GCA_027034005.1 Marinilabiliaceae bacterium | reverse complement strand
TTGAAAAAAGGGAAATATGAAAAATGTATGCCGTCATCACGTATCTCGGTTTTTAGTTTGGATCCAAAAACAAGAAACAGAACACCGGCCATTATCACTGTCATAATGATGGAAAAGATAACAAGTCCGGCATCCGGCATTGGATTATCTCCCCAGGGAATGCCAAAGGCCAGTTGTTTAACAAGACCATAGTAAAAAGGCCCCAGGGATACAATCACCACAACAATCATCAGCAGTTTGAGCCACCAGATGTTCATCTTTTGCTCCTCTTCAAAGAATACCTTTGATCTCATTGGTTTGTTTTTTCAGCAAAGGCGCGATGTTCCGGTTGTCATGATTTTTGAATGCTGCGCCTCAAAAATCCCGCCAACCTCAGTTTGGTTTTGTTGTTTTGGAACCCCGCCCTGAAGGACGGGGTTATTGATTATTTGCCTTTACAGAGCTTTTTTTATAGTGCTTAGCACCTTTTATCTATCTCTGCGTCCCTGCGCCTTAGCGGTTCAACCCTCCGCACTTTAAACTTTATAAACTTTTCAACTTTCAAACTTGATAAACTCTCTCACTGATACAACGTTCCCGTATTCACCACCGGAGACACATCCTTATCGCCCGTAAGTACCACCATCAGGTTGCTCACCATGGCTGCTTTTTTCTCCTCATCAAGTTCAATGATATTTTTCGTTGACAGTTCCTCAAGTGCCATCTCAACCATGCCAACCGCCCCTGCAACTATCTGGCGGCGCGCTGCAACAATGGCCGTTGCCTGCTGGCGTTTAAGCATTGCCCCGGCTATCTCCTGTGCGTAGGCAATGTAGTTGATACGTGCCTCGATAACCTCTATACCGGCAATGGCAAGGCGCTCAGATATCTCATTCTCCAGTATCTGGTTAACCTCTTCTCCCCCGCCCCTCAATGTGATCTCTGCATCTTCGTCCTCAAAGTTATCGTAGGGGAAATGACCTGCCAGCTTACGCACTGCAGCCTCGCTCTGTATCTCCACAAAGTGGGCATAATCATCTACTTCGAAAGCCGCTTTAAATGTGTTCTGCACCCTCCATACAAGTACAACACCTATCATGATAGGGTTACCAAGTTTATCGTTAACCTTGATTGGCTCACTGTCCAGGTTCCTGGCCCGAAGCGAAAGTTTCTTCTTTACAAAAAAAGGATTGACCCAGAAGAAACCGTTCTTTTTCACTGTTCCCTTGTATGCACCGAAAAGCACGAAAACAGATGACTCGTTCGGATTTACCACAAGGAAACCTATCGACAAAACGATCCCAATGAGAGTTAGTGCAATAAAAATGATGAGTTCCTCATTCCAGATAGCGAGCAAAGGCGATAAGATCATCAGAATTACCAGTAACAACATTGGATAACCTGACATCGGTTTAAATTCTTTTTCTTCTTTCATGATTTTGAATTTTTGATATTATTTTGATATCATAAAGATATAACAAGAAATTTGGGTTGTCAAGTAATTTTTGTTTTTTTAACGTTACACCAGGCACATTAAGCTATAAGCAAACGAATTTTATCATCAAATAATCTCTATATGTAGAGATAAATAATTAATTTCGGCGGCAAAATATTACAGAATCACATAAAAACATTTTAACATGTCACAATCAACAAAAATCATTTACACATACACCGATGAAGCCCCGGCACTTGCAACACATTCGCTGCTGCCGATATTCAAAAGCTTCACAAAAGATGCCGGTCTGGAACTGGAAACCCGTGATATCTCCCTTGCAGGAAGGATACTTTCAAAATTCCCCGAAAGACTGACTGACGACCAAAAACAGTCTGATGACCTTGCGTACCTTGGTGAGCTTGTAAACAAGCCCGAAGCAAACATCATAAAACTACCAAACATCAGCGCTTCTGTTGTACAGCTTAAAGCTGCCATCAAGGAGCTTCAGGACAAGGGATACGACATACCCGATTACCCCGAAGAGCCAAAAACAGATGAGGAGAAAGAGATAAGCGCACGTTATGCACAGGTTCTCGGTTCTGCCGTTAATCCCGTTCTGCGCCAGGGCAACTCCGACCGCCGTGTAGCTCCTTCTGTTAAAGAATATGCACGTAAATTCCCGAAGAAACTCGGCGAATGGTCATCCGATTCCAAATCGCATGTTGCCTGGATGGAGACAGGAGATTTTTACGGAAACGAAAAATCAGTAACTGTTGACAAAGAGCAGGATGTAAAGATAGAGTATGTTGATGCCAACGGAAATGTAAAAGTCCTGAAAGATAAACTGCACCTGCTGGAGGGTGAAGTAATCGATGGAACGTTCATGAGCGCCAAAGAGCTGCGCAAATTCATCGAAAAAGAGATCGAAGATGCCAAGGAGAAGGATGTTTTGTTCTCCGTTCACCTGAAAGCAACTATGATGAAGGTTTCCGATCCTGTGATCTTCGGGCACTTCGTTTCTGTTTTCTTTAAAGATGTGTTCGAGAAACATGCACAGGCTTTCGAAGAGCTTGGTGTTAAACCCGACCTCGGCCTTGGCGATCTCTACCAGAAGATAAAAAACCTGCCCCAGGACAAACAAAAAGAGATAGAGGCCGACATACAGGCCGTTTACGAGAAACGTCCTAAGCTTGCCATGGTTGACTCTGACAAGGGCATCACTAACCTGCATGCCGGTAACGACATCATCATCGATGCTTCCATGCCTGTTGTTATCCGTGACTCAGGTAAGATGTGGGGACCCGATGGCAAACTTCACGACACCAAGGCCACAATCCCCGACCGTTGCTACTCACGCTGGTACCAGGAAGCCATTGATTTCTGCAAAACCAACGGTGCTTTCGACCCTGCCACCATGGGTAATGTTTCAAATGTTGGTTTAATGGCACAGAAAGCCGAAGAGTACGGTTCGCACGACAAAACATTTATTGCCGAAGGTGAAGGAAAGATCAGGATAGTTGATGAGGCCGGCAATGTTATGATAGAACATGAAGTAGAGCAAGGCGACATCTGGAGGGCTTGCCAGGTTAAAGACCTGCCTGTTAAGGACTGGGTGAAACTGGCCGTTAACCGTGCCAAAGCCACAGGGAACCCTGCCATTTTCTGGTTGGATGAAAACCGCGCACACGATGCCGAGCTTATCAAAAAAGTGAATGTGTACCTGAAAGATCATGACACAACAGGGCTTGAGATAAAGATCATGGAACCGGTTGAGGCCATGAAATATACTTTGCAACGTTCCAAAGACGGCCTGGACACTATCTCTGTTACAGGAAACGTACTGCGTGATTACCTGACAGACCTCTTCCCCATCCTTGAGCTGGGAACATCGGCCAAAATGCTTTCTATCGTTCCCCTGCTTGCAGGAGGCGGTGTTTACGAAACAGGCGCCGGCGGTTCTGCCCCGAAACATGTTCAGCAGTTCGTGAAAGAAGGCCACCTGCGCTGGGACTCACTCGGTGAGTACCTTGCCATGACAGTCGCCCTCGAAGATCTTGGAAGAAAAACAGGCAACGACAGGATCACGCTCCTTTCCAAAGCCCTTGACAAAGCTGTTGAAAAAGTCCTGTTCAGCGAAAAGTCGCCATCACGAAAGGTTAACGAGATAGACAATCGTGGAGGTCATTTCTATCTTGCGATGTACTGGGCCGAAGCCATTGCAAACCAGGATGAGGACAAGGAACTTAAAGAGAAGTATGCAAAAGCCTTCGCCCAACTAAAAGAAAACGAAGAGAAGATCAACCGGGAACTTCTTGCCGCACAGGGAGCGCCTGTTGACATGGGTGGATACTACCGTGCCGACCTAAGTATCCTTGACAGGCAGATGCGCCCGAGCGCTACACTGAATGCCATTATCGATAACATTTGATCTTACTCGATAATTAATCAAAAAAAGCCACGGGAGTTTCCCGTGGCTTTTTTATTTTCAAAACTTCAATTCCTATCTCTTGATCACTATTTTGTTAAAAACTTCTTTATTTTCCACTACAATTTTAACAACATAAGAAGCTGTAGGTAATCCACTCATGTTGAATTCAACCATACCTGTTTCAGATCTTTCGGAATCAATTATACGTCCCAGATTATCGTACAGGTAAACATCTACATGTTTTTGGAAACCAATATTTATATGTAAAACATTAGTCACAGGAACCGGATAAACACTCAGCTCACTCTCCACATTATCATCAACACCGGAGGCGGTACATTCCGCCTCATCGGCCACAAAATGCTCGTTACCGTTTATCCCTACACTCCAGTTGTTATTGCTCCAATCGGGGTCGTCAACATAGATGCATGACAAATCGGGATTGTTCACTGCTATGAAGTTTACAATTTTTGAATTATTGCCATTCCGTGCATCAAGGGATACAAGCTTGTTGTTACTGCATAACAGATTTTCAACAGCTGTGTTGGAAGTAATATCAAGATGTTTCAGAAAATTATTTTCACATATAATATGTTTAATGCTGTCGCATCCTGAAAGATCGAGCTCCTCCAAAAGATTACCGGAACAATCTAATAATTCCAAAGCGCTATTATCAGTAAGAACTAACCTATGAACACTATTGTTCTTGATATTAATGATCTGCAAGAAAGGATTTTTACTAAAATCAAAATCATTGGTTATAGCATTATCCCGCGCATTGAATATGAGGAGGTTCTTTTGATTGGTAATATCAACAGTGCCGATATTATTGCCGTTTATCTTAAGACTTTGCAAGCCGTCAAGAGCAGTTACCACAATAGATGATAATTGATTATCAGCTACGTTTATGCTCTTTAACTTAAGGTTTCCGTTTACCTCAATATTAGAGATATTGTTATCGTTACACATCAGAATAGTCAAATCTGAAAGATTGCCGAAATCAAGCCGTGCAATATTGGCACTTGAAGCTATAACTGTTTCCAGACGGGTGAAGTTATTCAAGTCCACAATATTATTTCGGAAATCATTACCGCTGATATTCAGATATTCAAGCCCGTACCTTCCATTAGAAGAAGCAGGAGTATAAAGAGAACGGATATTATTCATTGAACAATTGAGATATGACAGGGCAGTAAAATCTTCGAGGCCTGTCAGGTCTTCAATATTCCTGTTACTTATGTCAAGCTCGGATACGGTACGAATATTTTCAGTTGGCACATAATCGTCCAATTCGCCTGAGTCATAACCAAGATCAATTAATGCCTGCTCCAGGTTATCGTCCGGCACATAGGTTTTATTGTATGTGGCACATTCATCCTCATCGGCTACGAAGTGGGCATCACCGTTTATTTTACCGCTCCAGTTGGCTTGTGCCCACGCAACATCGTCAACATAGATACAACCCAGGTCATTGTCCTGTGCATTGAACTCATACATATTTGTATTGTTTCCGTTCCTTACATCAAGGCTTTCGATCTGATTATAGTTACAGCCCAGCTCGAGCATTCCTGTTTGGTTACTCACATCGAGTTCTGTAAGGAGGTTTCCTTCACAATAAAGGTTCTCCAGGGTAGTAACACCCCCGATGATAAACTCGCTAACCCTGTTGCTCCCAAAGTCCAATTCTGCCAGGACAGGATTTTGGCTGATATCGAGCTTTGTCAAATTATTATATTCCACATTAAGAGTGTATAATTTACTGAGCGCACTAATATCCAGGCCGGTAATATTATTATGTGACAGATTTACTAATACCAATTCAGTGTTCTGACTAAGATTAATACCGGTCAACTGGTTGTTGTCGGCATATAGGTTCTTCAACGAGTGCAGTATATGTATATCGAACGATGTCAGTTGGTTGTTACTGCATTTGAGGTCAGTCACACCTGATGAGCGTGTCATATCAACATCCGTGAGCTGGTTATTGGAATAATTAAGATCCCAAAGGTCAGGGCTGTTCAGATAGAGGAATGTAAGCTGATTATCGTTACAGAACAGTCTTTTAAGGTGTGTGTTGTACAACAAGTTCAGTTCACTGATATTATTATTGCTAACAAAAAGGATTTCCAAAAGTGTATTGTATCTCAGGTCAACACTTGTCAACTGGTTCCTGCTGATGTTCAAAGTTTTTAACGAAACAAAATCTTCGATACCTGTAAGGTCGGAAATATTTTTATTGTAGATCAACAAGCTCTGTATCGTGTCTATTGCCGAAGTAGGCACATAGTCATCAAGCGGGGCCGAATCATACCCGAGGTCTATCAGTGCCTGTTCGAAATTATCGTCGGGAACGTAAGTGTTCAGGGTAAGGTTCTCACACTCTGTCTCATTTGCCACAAAATAAGCACCTGCATCTATGTTGTATGTCCAATTGGACTGACTGTATGAGGGGTCGTCAACATAAATACACGACAAATTACTGTTGTTGTTCGCAGAGAAATTAGTGATAGTTGAATTTGCCCCATTTCGCACATCCATACTCCCGAGTTGATTATGAGAACAATCAACATAAGCAAGATGAGTTAGTTGGGTCAAATCGAGGCTTGTAAGATGGTTGTTGCTCACATTGAACAGGCGTATCCTGTTTCCGTTCAGCACTAATGTATTTATGATATTGTTTGAACAACCCAGTATGTTAAGGTTACTGTTTTGACTGAGGTCAAGTCTTGTCAGGTTATTGTAGTAACAGTACAGTGTTTGCAGTTGGGTATTCTGACTGATGTCCAGTTCCGACAAATCATTATACCCGCAATTCAGATTACTAAGAGCAGCAAAGTCTTCAATACCCGTAAGGTCGGAGATATTCTGG
The DNA here is from genome assembly GCA_027034005.1 of Marinilabiliaceae bacterium. Taxonomy (GTDB): domain Bacteria; phylum Bacteroidota; class Bacteroidia; order Bacteroidales; family Marinilabiliaceae; genus JAADEM01. Next base: position 8,099 of record JALVJU010000192.1, on the reverse strand, counting down.
TTTTGTACATCCAGTTCTGTTACTGTTTCAATAGCGGATGTATATACCAGTCCGTCATTATCTATCCCGTTGCCCATGCTGTTTGATGCACCCACAGCCACAATTTGGCCAATACTGTTATGTGTTTCAAGATAATGCTCAAAATTGGCATCCGGCACATGTGTCAGCCTGTAATTGTCACACTCAGTATCGTTGCTCACAAAATGTGCCCCGGCAGATTTTTTCCAATTCCACAAATATGAGGCAGAAACATCATCAACATAGATACATGTAAGTTGCGGACACTCGGTAGCATTAAAGGAGGTCACAACACTGTTGACCTGATTTCGCATGTCAATATGCGTAAGATTTGGATTGTAACTTAAAGAAATTATTATCTCACTTGCGGCAAACCCCATTTGTGTCAGGTCAATGCTTTCAATTTTTGTATGAGAACAATTAATTGTTTTAAGCGCCGGACTATTGGGTTCCAATACTGAGATATCATTAGAACTACACCATAAAGTGGCAAGGTTGGTCATTTTGCTAATGTCCAATACCGTAAGGTTATTTCCGTCAACCTTAAAGCTTGTGATCTGAGAATTATTGCCTGTGGTCAATACCCCTAATTCATTATCATGCACGTTAACGTCCTCAAGCTGAAGATTGGAACTTATATCGAGCGAGGTCAACGAATTTTTCCACATAAATAGCCTTTTCAGTAGCGGGTTTTTAGAGAGATCAATGCTGCTGATGTCACAAAACTGTGCCTCCAGTCTCATTAACTGTGGCAATTTGTCGACTTTAACGTTTTTTAAAGAGTTGTTATAACTGCAATCAAGTGATTTCAGATACCTGTTGTCAAGGTTATTTAAGGCAATTAAATTGTTTTTGTTTATATTCAGGTGTTTCAGCATCTTCATGTCTTCAATACCATTGGACAGATAGATATCCTTTTCAGTAAGCAGGAATATGGTATCATGCTTAATATTATATGTAAGCACATAGTTATCAAGAGTAGTGTCCCATCCCTTATCTATCATAGCCTGCTCCAGGTTGTCGTCAGGCACCCAGGTCTTGTGTTTAAACTGGTACGAAACCCCATCGCCCGGATAGTTATCGGTACTTATATTATTATCAGATATTGCTGCACTTACAGTGGCATAATCGCCGGGGGTAATGCTCAAAAAATCAGTAAACGAGGTACCACTTTGGTTCATGCCTATAGTCGCGCTCCTGGTATAATGCAGGTTCGACGGGCCATACTGGAACTCAATATTATTGGTTCCTTCATACAATATAACTTTAAAACTGACGGTCTCGTTATTCTCACGCCAGCATATATTTTGCCATTCCACTACAAACTTTCTGTTCGGCATGCTTCCGAAAGTGTTGTAAATAATTTTACCATTGTAAGTATTTCTAATGAACAGATCGTCCCATAATGGCGCTATTACATCAACATCGTTAGTGCTTGACAGGTCATTGACGTAACTCACGGTAACGTAATTGCCAAATCGTATAGCACCATTAGTACTTATATTCAATGAAGTATAGTTCTGTCCATTGTAATTGAACGTAAATCCGATCGGGACACCATATAATGTATTATTGTCATAGTCCCCATCGGCATATCCCTCTGTGCCGTATGTAAGGTGAACATAGTTACATGACCTCTGAAAAAAGGTGTAATACTCAAATAATCGTTGCCCGTAACCGGAAAGGGCAAGCATTAAAACCAAAAAAGTAAAAGTTAATCGTTTCATAATATTAGATTTAGTTAAAAAAAGATTATTATCAAGATTTGCTGCTCTACAAATCCACTGCATAAATTTCCTGAATTTTTAAACACATAGTATATTTTCAGGGTAATCAAAAGGTACTCCTAAGAATTTTTATTATTTTGAAGGCGATTAATTTTATTAATTATGCCTAAACCTGCTTTGTACTTTATTTTATTGTTCAACGCTTTTGTTGTATCTGCTCAAAACCCTGTTTCTGACACATCGGCCAAAAGAGCAGAACTGAGGGAAAAGATAAAACATTCGTCTAAAAAAGAAAGACAGGCCATTTACGTCGAACTGGCAAAACTTTATATTCCCGACTCCCTGCAAATAGCAGTGAAATACCTGAACAAAGCCTTACAATACAAAGAGGGCAAATCGGAATACAAGGTTTATTTAACGTTTGCCGACATCTGCATTCAAAAAAGGCAGACAGACTCAGCCAATATATACCTTGACAAAGGGATAAAGAGTGCCGGAAAGCGCAAAGACATTGAGGCATTGAGCAGGTTATTTTATAAAAAAGGGGACGCCGCCTATTACAACAATGATTACAAAACTGCCGATACCTTTTATCAAAAAGCATTCGATTTTGCTAAAAAGGCCAACAACCCGCAATTACAGGCCGACATCATTATCGACAGGGCTTACATCTTTGATTACTGGGCAAAACGGGAAAAAGCCCTGAATTTATTGCAACAGGCTTTAGAAATTTCAGACAGCAGCAACTACATAAAAGGAAAAGCAAGGGCATCGCTTGCAATAGGCAATATCTATCACGGAATGAATAAGTTTGACAAAGCATTGGAGTATTACAAAAAGACTTTGAAAAATGCAAGCCTGATACAGAACAAGAGAGGGATAGGCATTGCATACGGAAATATAGGGTTGGCCTATCTTGAGATGCACCGGGATGAACCGGCCATAGAAAACCTTATGATATCCAATGAGATATTGTACGAATTAAAAGATTATATGAATTTGGCAAATAACTATATGGACCTTGCCATCATCTATGCCCGAAAAGGTAACTCCGAAAAGTCTCTTTATTATGCCGATAAGGGCATTGAACTAATGAGGGGCCACGGCACAAAAGAAGGACTGCTCAAAACGCTCAACTCCAAAGCAATTTGCCTAAACCACTTAAAAAGATATGAACTGAGCAATCAATATCTCGACAGTTGCATCAGGCTATCAAAAGAATCGGGTTTTGGTTTGATGTTGCAAAAATCCTATGAAGCTTATTCAGACAACCTAAAGAAACTTGGAAAATACAGGGAAGCTCTCAAATATTTGCAAACGCACAATACGGTTAAGGACTCTATTATGAACGATAATTTTCAGAAACGGCTTGCCAGGTTCGAGACCGAATACAAGACACTGGAAAAACAAAAAGAGATAGAAACCCTTCAGCACAAACAAAAGTTACAAAAAGCCCATATCAAGTTCATTCTTGTAATTGGTATCAGCCTGGTCCTTTTAATATTGATCATTGGTTATTTTTGGGTGAACAAGCATAAAAAGGAGAAAGAGATATCGGCTCTGCAATTGGAGAAATCACGCATGGAAGCACAACAACTTACCGAACAGGTGGAACTCAAAAATAAGCAACTCACCTCGCATGCCCTCAACATGATGCAGAAAAACCAACTGTTGCAATCTTTTTCGGATGATATAAATTCGATAATGGATAAAAAAGAGGATAATGTACAGATGGGCCTGAAAAAGCTGAACTCAGAAATAAACAGAGTGATCAACTCCGAAAAGGACTGGGACACCTTTAAGGTTTATTTCGAACAGGTAAACAAAGATTTCATAGCAAATTTCAAAAAACTGTCGGACGATCTTACCACCACCGATATAAGGCTTGCAACATTGATAAAACTGAACATGACCAATAAAGAGATCGCCTCATTGCTGAACATTACCCATCAGAGTGTGAAAAACGCCCAGTACCGCCTTAAAAACAAATTAGGCCTGACTGCAGAACAGGACCTGAAGAAATTTATCTGGGAGCTGGGATAGATTTCATTATATAATGAAAATTGTAAGAAATACAACAAAAGAAGAACTTCCAGATTTTTTTTTTTAGAATTTTATAAACACCAGTAAATATAGTATGAACTAAAACTTCAACGCTACCATAAAACAAAATATAATCATACAGCCTTATAGTGTAAGTTTAACCAGTCCATAAAACTTTCCCCCACCGAATTTGTTAATTCATAAAACATCTGTTTTTCAGGTTGATGTTGGATTTCAAAGAAACTATGTCATTTTTGATGGTTTTATTTTGATAATTTATGGTTCAATATTTAAGATGCAAAAAAAGGAAAGCTTTTATCTTGCTAAAAAATATCTTTATGTTTAATCGAACAACAATTTATCTATCCGGATCATGAAAAAAATCAATTTACTGTTCATCTTTCTGATGATATCCGCATCTTTTGTTTCAATTCTGAGTTCCTGTTCCAGCCGGGAGAAAAAAACGGGGAAACAAACCGTCCGGCAGGAGAAACCAAACATTGTGTTTTTCATTGCTGACGACATGGATCTCGACATGTTCAACTGCCTTCCCGAAGGCAAAGGCAAAAATCTGTCGCCCAATATCGACAGACTTGTAAACGAAGGCATTTTAATGCTAAATCAGCATGTAAGTTCAACTGTTTGTACCCCCAGCCGCTTCACATGCCTGACAGGGGAGTATGCAAGCCGTTCCACATGCAAGGAGTTTACCGACTTCACAAAGAAGATGGACGGACAGACGGTGGTGCAGTGGAACACGTACATCACCCCCAAAAACATGACAATAGGGAAACTGTTGAAATCCCTTGGGTACACGACCGGTTTTTTCGGGAAGAATCATGCTGTTGAAGCTCCCGGATGGCAAAAACTGCCTTTAGATACCGATCCTACAGATCCGGAAGCTGTAAAAGTTTTGAAGCGCAATGCGGAGATCATCCGTCAGGCACTGAAAAAAGCAGGGTTCGACTATGCCGGAGCCAATTATCAGGACAACCCCAGTTTTCTCGGGCCTAAAAAGCTACGGGTGCAGAACCTAGACTGGATCACCGATAAGAGCCTGGCTTTCCTCGACACTGTGAAGGATAAACCTTTCTTTTTATACTATGCCACAACAGTGCCTCACGGGCCTTCAAATGCCAGTCAATCATGGTTTGGCGACCGCAGGGTCACTGCCGAAGGTATCCTGGACAAAGCCCCAACGTGTCTTCCGCCCAAGGAGACCATACCAGAGCGTCTGATAGAAGCAGGCTTTGTAAAAAAAGGAGAGAAAATACCAGACCGGCTGGGGAATGTGCTATGGATAGACGATGCCCTTGGTGCATTGATAAAGAAACTTGAAGAACAGGGGAAGCTGGACAACACCATCATATTTTTCTTCAATGACCATGGCCAGTACGCAAAAGGTTCCATTTACGAAGGTGGTGCCCATGATCCATCCATTATCTGGAAAAAAGGCGGTTTCAAGGCCGGCCATGTAAGCAAGGCGCTCGTCTCCAACATAGACTTTGCACCCACCATTTTCGATATGGCAGGCGGCAATTCCGATACCGTTAAAACATTTGACGGTAAAAGCATGCTCCCGATCCTTAACGGGGAAAAAGATGCAATCCATGAATCATTGTATTTCGAAATGGGTTTCTCCAGAGGAGTCCTGAAAGACAGTTTTAAATACATTGCTCTTCGTTATCCCGAATTTGCCATGAAATGGGACATCAATAAACGTAAACAGATACTTGACAACTGGAACGCTTTCCGCGAAAAGAACAAACTGCGACATCACTTTACGGATCCAAGTTTGCCTTTTTCTCATCTTATGTTGATTCCCGGCGGCGGGGATGCGGAATTTCCGTCAACAAAGAGATACAAGCATTACTACGATACTGACCAGCTTTATGACCTGAGAACAGACCCTAAGGAGCAAAACAACCTGTTCGGTGATCCCGGATATGCAGATAAAGTAAAAGAGCTTCAAGGTGTCCTGAAAAGATATCTTGATGAACTTCCGGGAAAATTCGGAGAATTCAAGCCAGAATAAATCTTTTTAATACATAAATTTATCTACAATGCAAGAAGACAGTAATGTAAAGCTATCAGTAAGGGAAAAAATAGGATATGCTCTCGGTGACGGCGCTGCCAATATCGCATGGAGGGGCGTGGCCACGTTCCTGTTCATTTTTTATACCGATGTTTTCGGGTTAACGCCTGCCACAGTCGGGGTATTATTTTTTGTAGCAAGGTTCAGCGACGGCATAAGCGATGTAGTGATGGGCATCATCGGAGACCGCACAAAGTCAAAATACGGTAAGTTCCGTCCGTGGATACTCTGGACAGCTATACCTTTTGGTGTCATCCTGTCGATGCTGTTCACGGCACCGAACCTCGGCCCCACGGGAAAAGTGATCTATGCCTACTCCACATACATACTCTTCACCCTCATCTACACAGCCAACAACATACCTTACGGGGCACTGATGGCAGTGATGACAGGTGACGACAAGGAGCGAACTAGCATCGGCTCTTACCGTATGGTAGGGGCTTTTGCCGGGGGTATGCTCGTTCAGGGGGCATTGCTATATCTTGTTGCCCACTTTGGCGATGTTGATCCGCAGATCCATGTGAACAAGATCCAGGACCAGAAATACGAAGTCACCGTATCTTCTCCTTACGATGTGGAGAATGCCAACATCAATACTAAAAACCACATTGCACAGTTCGTCTGGGCCAACGACAGTAGCGAAAACAATGTACCTACCAAAGGGAAAAGCTTTCAGATGGAAGCCGGTAAAAAATATTTCTTTATAATTACGGGTGAACCGGAGATAACACCTGCCAGTTTCACGGTGATAAACCAAAAGAAGGGATACAGCTATTCGATATACCTGATGTCGATAATCCTGTCGCTGGCGATGTTCATCACGTTTTACAGCACCAAAGAGCGTGTCAAACCGCCAAAATCACAGAAGAGCGATCTGAAACAGGACTTCAAGGACCTGATAAAAAACAAGCCCTGGCTGGTACTTCTTGTCATCGGATTGCTGTTCAATGTTTACAACTCCATCAAGCAGGGCATCGTCGTGATCTATTTTACGCACTACCTGCACGATCAGATACTGGCCGCCTCTTTCATGGTAGGGCTCACACTGGCATCCATATTCGGGGCAATGGTCACAGCACCCCTTGGAAGAAAATTCGGCAAGAAAAGATTGTTCATGTATGCCCTTATATTCTCGGGAGCAGTAAATGCTTTGATAATGTTCTGCAAACAAGGTGACATTGTGCCCATCTTTGCTTTGGGCATAATCTCTGAGTTCGGAGCGGCCATATTCCCCACCCTGTTCTTTGCAATGCTGGGCGATGCTGCCGATTACTCCGAATACAAGAACGGCCGTAGGGCTACAGGTTTGATCTACTCTGCGGGCTCTTTTGCCACCAAGTTTGGCGGAGGTGTGGCCGGCGCTATCATAGGTTTTGTCCTTGCTGCATTCCATTACAACGGACAGGACTCGGTTGCCATCGAAGGTGCCATCCCGGGCATAGTGATGCTCATGAGCTGGATACCTGCCATCATTACCCTGTTCGCCGCAGCATTTATGGCACTTTACCCGCTCGACCAGGATAAAATAGAGGAAGTAACACTGGAACTGAGACAACGAAGGGAGAAAGAAATATAAAAAAGCCCTGTAAGAGCGAAACGGCATTAACCCCGTCCAAAGGGCAATGTTATTAAGTTAAGGAATTAGTTTTGATTTTCAATGATCTTTTACCCCGCCCCTGAAGGGAGAGATCATTGAAAATCAACGTGTTTTATTTAGCTTTTTTGGCTCCCTTTAGGGATGGGGTAAAACAAAAAAGCTTAACTTAATAGCATTGGTCCAAAGGGCGGGGAGACAAAAAGACAAAACCAAATACAGGTTGGCGGGATTTTTGAGGCGCAGCATTCAAAAATCATGACAACCGCAACACGCGATCATTGAAGGGGCCAGAAAACCCTCAACAAATATAGTAGAACAAAAATTATCTGTTTAGTATTAACACAACATATAAAAGATATTTTAAAGATAACATTATGAAATACGGATTTTTTGACGACAAGAGAAGGGAATATGTGATCACCGATCCAATGACCCCATATCCCTGGATCAACTACCTGGGAAACCACGATTTCTTTTCCCTGATATCAAACACCGCCGGAGGATACTCTTTTTACAAAGATGCCAAGTTTCGCCGGCTGACCCGTTACCGGTACAACAATGTGCCCTCTGACGACGGGGGAAGATATTTTTACATCAAGGATGGAGATACTGTATGGGC
>JALVJU010000191.1 GCA_027034005.1 Marinilabiliaceae bacterium | reverse complement strand
GTTGAAAGTAAAAACAACGAACATATTGGTTTGTTTAAAATTGTTGTAGTTTTAATATGAAAGAAGAAACTAAAAAAGAGATGTCATTTCTCGACCACCTTGAAGAGTTGAGGTGGCATCTGGTGCGTGCATTTGCTTCAATATTCGTTTTTGCCGTACTGGCATTTGTTTTTAAAGAGTTTGTTTTTGATGAAGTGATACTGGCGCCCAGCAAACCCGATTTTTTCACAAACAAGTTTCTTTGTGATCTGGCGGATAAGTTAAGCATGCCTGCTTTATGCATAAACCAGGTTCCTCTCACACTTCAGAATATAAACATGTCGGGGCAGTTCACAACCCATATCTGGGTTTCGTTCATAACCGGATTTATTGTTGCTTTTCCATACATCTTCTGGGAGATATGGAGTTTCATCAAACCGGCCCTCTATCCTGAAGAACTAAAATATTCACGCGGAGCTATCTTTTTTTCATCTGTGTTGTTCATGGTAGGGGTTCTGTTCGCATACTATATTATATGTCCGTTGTCAGTGCAGTTCCTTGGAAATTATCAGGTAAGTACACAGGTTGAGAATATAGTGAACCTTGGGTCCTACATAAGTACCATCACATCAATAGTGCTGGCGGGAGGAATAATCTTTGAACTGCCTATTGTAATATTTTTCCTTGCAAGGGTGGGACTCGTTTCTTCCGATTTCCTGAAAACTTACAGACGTCATGCCATCGTTGTTGCCCTGTTGCTTGCTGCCATCATTACTCCTCCCGATATTGTCAGCCAGATACTTGTTTGTCTGCCGCTTATTATTTTATATGAAGCAGGTATCATCATTGCCAAACACATAGAGAAAGGAAGAGAGAAAGAATTCTCTGAATAAAAATTCTGCCATGGAAGAAGAAAAATTAAGATTATATACAAAAGACCTTGTAAAGAGATACAAGAAACGGACTGTGGTAAAAAAAGTCTCCGTAAGTGTTGAGCAGGGTGAGATAGTAGGCCTGCTTGGGCCCAACGGTGCCGGTAAGACAACAACATTTTACATGACCGTAGGACTTGTTAAACCAAACGAAGGACAAATATTCCTGAACGATGAGGAGATAACCGATTACCCGGTTTACCGCAGGGCGCAAAAAGGTGTGGGATATCTGGCGCAGGAAGCAAGTGTATTCCGTAAACTGAGTGTGGAAGACAACATCAAAGCAGTGCTGGAGATGACGAAGTTCTCTAAAGATTATCAGAAAGAAAGGCTTGAAGAACTTATCGAAGAGTTTGGTCTGGGCCATATCCGCAAGAGTTACGGGATACAGCTTTCGGGAGGAGAGAGGCGCCGTACCGAGATAGCACGTGCCCTTGCCATCAATCCCAAATTCATACTGCTTGATGAACCATTCGCCGGAGTAGACCCCATTGCCGTTCGCGACATACAGGAGATAGTGGCAAAACTGAAATTCAAGAATATTGGTATCCTTATCACAGACCATAACGTTCATGAGACATTAGCAATTACCGACAGGGCCTACCTGTTGTTTGAAGGCAAGATACTTAAGGCGGGAACAGCGGAAGAACTGGCGGAGGATGAGGACGTGAAGCGCCTCTACCTTGGTGACGATTTTGAACTGCGCCGCAGGAACTTTGAAAATTAACATATTTTTAAGAAAAAGTTTGCCGCTTAATAAAAAATCGTACTATCTTTGCA
>JALVJU010000190.1 GCA_027034005.1 Marinilabiliaceae bacterium | reverse complement strand
CTGGTTCCAGTATGGTGTATTCAACCCTGTGTTCCGCTCACACGGCTCAGGTACGGCACGCGAGATATGGAACTTTGGAGATGAAGGGTCATGGACTTACGAACCTTTAAAGAAATTCGATAACTTCAGGTACAGGATGTTGCCTTACCTCTATTCAATGGCCTGGCAGGTAACATCGAACGATTACACTATGATGCGTGCCCTGGCCTTCGATTTTAAGGATGATGCCAATGTTTACAACATTGATGATCAGTACATGTTCGGGCCTGCATTCCTTGTGCGTCCCGTAACCGAAAAGATGTACTATGAGAAGAACTATCTCGGAGACCTGATAACAGGGGATGTACTGATTGATAAAGATGGCAATCCGGGCGGACTGACAACAGAATTTTACAACGGCATAGATTTCGATACACTTGTAACAACGGATGTTAGGAAACAGATCGATTTTGACTGGAACGACGGGGTGTCAAGGCCTGAAGGGATACATCAGCACTACTACAGCATTAAGTTTTCAGGTAAGATAGAAGCTCCCGAGACAGGGAAATACACTTTCCTTACAACTTCGAATGACGGTATCCGCGTAGTTATTAACGGTAAAACGGTCATTGAAAACTGGACACCTCACGGGGCAACTGTTGATATGGGTGACATTGAACTTGAGAAAGGGAAGAAGTATGACATCACCGTTGATTACTTTCAGACTCTCGGGGGCGCGGTTACCAAGCTGACATGGATAAAACCGTCGGTGGCTGCAAAACTGAAAGCTAAGGAGCTTCCACCGGTGAAGTCAGTTCAGGTTTACCTTCCCAAAGGAGCCGAATGGTATGACTTCTGGCGTGGTGATAAGTATGACGGCGGACAGACCATTGAGGTGCCTGCACCCATTGATGAGATACCTTTGCTCGTTAAAGCAGGTTCGATAGTTCCGTTCGGTCCGTACCTGCAGTATGCTGAAGAGAAACCTGCTGACCCCATAGAGCTCAGGGTTTACACCGGTGCCGATGCCGAATTTGTGCTCTACGAGGATGAGGGCAACAACTACAACTACGAGAAAGGTGTGTATACCACTATCCCGGTTAAGTGGAACGAGAAAGAGCAGACACTGACCATTGGTGAGAGAAAAGGTGAATTCCCCGGAATGCTCAAAAAACGCACTTTCAACATCGTGTGGGTTGACAAAAACCACGGCGTGGGCCCGGAACCGGTGAAAAAATCCGATAAGGTTGTGAAGTACTCCGGGAAAGAGGTGAAGGTGAAGAGGTGACCGGGGGCTCTCCTTAATTTTGGAAAGGTTATTGTAAAAACCATTTTTGATGAAAATAAAATATTTTTTAGCATTGATCTTAAGCCTGTCCTTTGTGGGGCAGGCTTTTGCTCAATCACAGCAGTTGGTGTTAAACAAATGGATCACCGATTGGTTGTTACTCGGGCCGGTGCATCTTAAGGCGGATAAAAACGAGTCGAAATTCCTGCCGGGATTCAACAATGATCATCTGTCGAAATACGGTGGAGAGGCAAAGTACAAGGCAAAACTTGGCAAAAAGGTAAAAATAGGCGATGAAGCCTTTGTATGGAAGGAATTTTCCGCAAAAGATTCTGTCATCAGCCTGGATGAGGCCGTGTCGAAGGAGTCGTATGTGTTTGCCTATGCATACACAGAGATACATGCGGAAGAGCCGGGTAACTACA
>JALVJU010000189.1 GCA_027034005.1 Marinilabiliaceae bacterium | reverse complement strand
TTGCTCCTTGTTGGTCTGGTCTTTGTAGTTTTATTTCTAGTGTTGTTGTTTGTGCGTTTGCTGTGATGGGGAAAAATGTAAGTGCAACTACCGACATTACAACAGCTATCGTTTTCCTTATGCGGCAGGTTTGGATGATCAAGAATTCCATGACAAAAGAAATGAAAATTAAAAATATCCGCCCGGCGGGTTACTAAGCATCAGGGTATTAAATGTATAAAATTAAAATGAGAACTGCATATTTTTTTTATAAATGTCCTGTTAGCGGGGATGAACATGGAAAAGCAGAAGAATAGCACAGACCTGCCTGTCTAACTGCGTAGCCAGGTAGACCTGCCCGAATGCAATAGTCAGGCGGGGACTCGGAGGCACAGAGTATGTTAAACACCGTAAAGGCGGAAACCTGCCCGACTGCATGGTCAGGCGGGGACGCTGAGTAGAATTTTATTGGGGGCGCGACTTGAAGTAGCACTCCCAATATCCACATAAAAAAAACCGCCCTGTATCAAAAAGGACACAGGACCGCATTTACCAAAAATGACTTTCTTAAAAATACTTCAGTACCCCGGTAATCGCATCTGCAGCTTCCGGGAATTGGCCACCTTCTACCAAACCCTAACTTTTCTCTTTTTACGTAATAGGTATCTTTAGTTTGTCAAGTAGCTTTTGAGTTTTGTTAGTAATCTCAGCAGTATTCCAAACATCGTTAGCTTTTACCTTCCTTATTTCTTTAAGGAACATTATAAAATCCATTGGCGAGAATCTTTTGGTAAGCTCGAACTTGGCAAGCAGTTGGTAAATCCTGTAATACCAGTGTAGGGCAATGTGATTAATGAACATCCATGCTTCCAGTGCTTGTTCGTTTTGCATGTAACTACTATCTGCTTCCAGGATGTTCTTAAACACATCTATCATGTTTTCTATCTGCATGCGGCTTTTATAGTTTACATATACCTTTTCGGGATCTTTATCGGTATTGTGCAACATAGCAATGGTGCCAAAATGGTATTGTTTCTCATAAAAATCCTCCATGTTATATTTGTCTGGCAAACTTTTTACCCTGTTCAAATAATCATTGCTCTCTTCTGTCTTTAGCCGTTCGTCCAGATAAACATTTATTTTTAAGTTATCCACAACATAGGAATAGTACCAAATAATCCTTCCCTGAAAATTAAAAAATCCATCAAATGATTTTTTGTCAGAGCTCTCTATCTTCTGATAGTTTATCAATGAGCTGTTCCTTTTCAAAGGGATGATAAACTTGAGCTTTCCATCCAATAAACGCTCTACGTTTTTCTGGGAATAGAACCCTTTGTCTGCAATTACGGCCGCATCTTTAACGTTTAGTTCTTCAAGGCATAGTTTAAATGCTTTGATGTCTTTGATGTTCCCTGGTAGCAGCCTGTAATATATAGGTAATTGCAAGTCGACAGAAAAAGCAAACATTAAATTGGTAAGGAAATCATAAGTCCCTTTTTTGCTTTTGGAATATTGTGTGATTCCCATTAGTTTCGATTTGCTCAACAAATCTGTACCATCAAATAATATGTTGTCTTTGTCTGATTTGAACTCTTTGAAAAATGCAACGACCTGTTCTCGCCTGGCTCCAAACTCCCGTAAAAAGGAAGAAAGGTATTTCGGCGACAAATTGAGATCTTTGTATACTTCAGACATAAAGCTGTGATGGTAGTAAAACTCTATGTTTTTCATCGGGCTGTGATATGCAAGGCGCCCGTAAGCCAATACAAGTATTTGCTTGTAGTAATCAGGGAAGTGCTTTTTCAGCAAGGTTTCATATTCGCCCAGGTGACTAAAAATAAAAGAAGTAATCCCATATTCCTTAACTGTTAGTTTGGACAAAGAAAGGGATTGCCTTCGCAACTTGGCCTTTTCTGATTCAATAAAACCCTCTTCTTTGGTTATCCTGCCCAATAACTTTCCTGTTATCTTTTTAGGGCGTTTCTTTTCAGGGTCCCACTTGCTGGTAACTTCATACAAATAATATCTTCCACCAATCAACCTTAGCTCAGTTCCTTTCTTTTTGTGTTTGGTTGCCCATTCCGGATGTGTTGCCATAGCTTTGATTTTATGGTTAGTAATTAATTCTAAATATTACGTAGATACGTAATGACAAAATAACACAAAAAAATTGACATAAGCCAATAAACACAAAGATTTTAATGAAAAATATTACGTATTTTTGGAAAAGTTAGAGATCAAACCATCTGGTTTATCGAGTTGTTTTGGTTAATCAATATTTAAAATCCGGTCTAAGATAACAAAAACTGTTAAGCAAGACCATTCATGTTTTTATTCAAAGAATATCGAATATCTTTCCCCCATTCTTTCTCATACCAATATCGTAAATTCTATAAAACACTACTCCCGTTCATCCCCAAATGCGAATGTTGAAAACAATATTCATGTTTAAAATGTACTATGAACTACATTTGTGATGCTGTAATTAAAAAAAAAAAATGAGCAAAAAACTGAGGAACATTTTAATCGTAATCGCTGTACTTATTATTTCTGTTGTTGTATGGTTCATCTACCGTACATCATACAAAACGGATCCGGACAGGCCGTTCATCCACGCCGACGATGGCAGTATCATGATCATGCACGGATTTAACATCATCAGTTCAGGTAAAGACCATCCGCTAAGGATTGGCAACATGGAGAAAGATGATTACCTGAGACTGACCGAAAGATGGGGCTTCAATGCTGTCCGCCTGCTGGTTTTCTGGGACGGCATCGAGCCTGAAAAAGGGAAATACGATTATGAATATCTTGCACGTGTTAAAGAGCGCCTCGACTGGTGTGAGGAAGCAGGACTGAAAGTCATCCTCGACATGCACCAGGACCTGTATGCCGTTCGTTTCGGCGGTGACTGCGCTCCTAAATGGGCCATCATCGACGACGGGGAGCCGTTTGAGATGCAGACACCATGGGAACTCAACTACTTCCAGCCGGCAGTGAAAGCTGCGCTGACCAACTTCTGGAACCCTGAAAAAGGCCATCCCGAACTGCAGGAACATTTTATCAATGCAATGGCAGAGGCGGTTAAATATCTTGGCAAACACCCATCGGTCATTGGAATTGACCTGTTCAATGAACCTACACTTGCCACTGTGGACGGCTTCCTGAACCTTGAAGAGAAATACCTCACTCCTTTTTACCAAAAGGCCATCGACAAGATAAGGACTATCGACAACGACATGTGGATATTCTTCGAGCCAACAGCTTTCGGACCGAACCAGGGTTTTGGCTCTGAGCTTGGCAAACTTACCGACCCGCGCAAAGGAGGACAGCGCCTTGTTTACTTCCCGCACCTTTACACCCTCGACCTTGATGTTAACGGAGAGTACATGGGCAAACCTACTTACATCAATGCCTGGGCACACATACGTCAGAAAGAGTACAAGAAATTCAACACACCGATGCTCATCGGGGAATTCGGTACCGGGAACGGCCCGGGCACACTCGAATTCATTGAAGAGACATGTGAGATGTGCGACAAGATCACCGGCGGTTGGTTCTGGTGGGATTACGACGGAAGCTGGAGCTTGTGGGACCATAAAAACAACAAAGAGTTCCCCAAGGCAAAAGTGCTTGACAGGCCTTACCCAAGAATGATAGCAGGCACCTCTCCCCTGTTCGGTCACGATCCCAAAACTAATACTTTCTCTCTTGAGATGGAATGGAACAAAAATATTAAGCCCACACTTACAAATGACACTACGGAGATCTATCTCCCAGGACACACATGGCCAAAGGGCTGGAAGGTAAACATAGAAGAGGGAAAAGCCGACTGGCACTACAAAGACAAAACCCGTTGTCTGTACGTTGTCCCGAGGTCGGAGGGAAAGATAAAAATAACTGTTACAAGCAGATAGACTGCAGAAGTCTGTTACAACTAATTGAAAAACGCCATCCTGAATTTATCAGGATGGCGTTTTTTGTACCTGAATTGATCATGTCATCACTTTAAAAACAACTATGTCCTATTGGCAAATCCTTGCACTTTTCTGCAGCCATTTCCTCCGGATACCGCCAAAATGTTCAAAAACCTGTGGATAACTTCTTCATGTATATGTTGCCATTACTGAAAATATTGGTATTTTTGTAGCATAAAACAGTTATTTTATGCAGGAGTTCTTGCACACAAACAACGATGATGTTCAGGAAGATCTGGAGCGTTACAAGAAGATGGTTTCCGCTGAGAAGGAGCTCTATTTCGATGTTCATCAGATTGAAAATATTCATGAATTCTATCTTGAGAAAAATTTGCTGGAAGAAGCAGATAAGATACTCGACATAGGCCTTCGTCAGCACCCTAATGCAACATCCCTGCTTCTGAAAAAGGCCTCTGCCCTGTCAGACAAAGGCAAACTGCAGGAGGCAGAAGTCATCTTAGAGAAACTCACAAAGCTTGAGAATTCCAACCCTGATGTGTTTCTTACTCTCGGATGGAATTACCTGAAACAAAAAAACATCAAAAAAGCAGTGGACAACTTTGAGACAGCTGTCTCTGTTGCTTTTGACGATGAAGAAGATATACTTTTCGAGGTTGGTTTCAATCTGAGCCAGGAAGGATATTTCAAGGAGGCGCTTCCGTTTCTGCAGAAGTCCAATGAAAAATATCCCGGAAATGAGAATGTTCTTTTCGAACTGGCATTCATCTATGACAAAACGGGCAATCTCGACCGCAGCATCCAGTGCTACAACGACCTGCTCGACATAAACTCATTTTCAGAAAACGCATGGTACAACCTTGGCATCGTTTACAGCAAGAAAGAGGAGTTTACAAAAGCTTTCCAGGCGTATGAGTTTACCCTCGCTATCAATCCCAACCATCCCGAGGCCCATTTTAACCTTGGAAACAGCTTTGCCCACTCCGGAATGTTCGATAAGGCGCTTGACCAGTACCTTGAGCATGCGGCGCTGAGCAGTGACACCACACTTACATACCAATACATTGCCGACTGCTGGGAACAACTCGAGGATTACGACATGGCCATTCGTTTCTACACTCTTGTTGTGAAAAAACAAAAAGAGAATCCCGATGCATGGTATGGTATGGGAACAGCGCTCATGGGCAAGAATGATTTTAGCAATGCTATACAGGCCCTTGACCAGGCCATCTCCATTGAGCCGTTAAGTCCCGATTACTGGTTTGCACATGCACGCTGCCTTTTCGAAATGGGCAAAAGAGAGGACGCCATAAAAAGTCTTGAAAACGGATTGAATCTTGACCCGGAAGAGA
>JALVJU010000188.1 GCA_027034005.1 Marinilabiliaceae bacterium | reverse complement strand
TTAAAAAGTAATATTATTGTACCGATCTCACAAACTGCTACTTGATGTATTTGAACCCCATAAGGCAAGACAAAAGCAAAAAATCCCTATCCATGACTAATCCATGCCCCATCGGGGCGTAACATTGATAACCCCGTCCGTGAGGGCGGGGATAAAGATCATGAAAATAAAACGTGGTTGGCGGGATTTTTGACGCGCAGCATTCAAAAATCATGACAACCGCAATACGCGACTGATTGGGGAAAAGTGGATTTTGTCGTACACCCTAAAGACACAAAAAAAAGCGGGACATGCCCGCTTTTTTATTTTATCGTTGAAAATATTTCTCAAAACTCCACATCGTAAAGATGCTTACCGTCCTTCTCGAACCATTCGATGCTCATATCTGTCATAGGATGGCTGCGGAGGCGTTCAAGTATTTCGTAGCTTACCGTGGCTGCATGCGCTCCTGTCATGCCCACACGGTGAACCTGGTCAACAGTTTTGAACGAAGCAGCCAAAACGCGGCATGACATACCGTAATCACGGAAATTCTTGGCGATATCTCCAACTACTTCGATACCGTGCGACGATATGTTGTCAAGCCGGTTCACGTAAGGTGCCACCCAGTCGGCACCGGCACGGGCGGCCACAAGGGCCTGCTGCTGGGTGAAGATAGCCGTAGCTGTTACTTTTATCCCTTCGGCCTTTAGCATGCTCATTGCCCTGTACCCTTCGACCGATACAGGTATTTTGGCATAGAAATTATCACCAAGGTCGAACTTTTTGATGTAGGCCTTTGCTTCACGCACCATGTCATCGGCCTTGTTGCTGATCATCTGGACATGCAACATTTTGTCTCCTACTATCTCTTTCAGGATGGGAACAAGCTCCGATAAAGGTTTACCGGCATTAGCCATTATGGTAGGGTTTGTTGTCACTCCCTCGAGCGGGAAGTAGTAAAAAAGTTCTGTTAACTCTTTTACATCTGCGGTATCTGCTATGTATAACATATTATAATTTTCCCTGTGAGTTACATTTTTTATTTAAAGCTTTCAAGCAGGAACTGCTCTGCCTCTACGTTCCACAAGCCGTTATGCTTCTTGCACAATTCGTCAAGCTTTGCAAACATAGGATCGGTCTTGCCCTTTTCCTCAAAATCGGCAATGGCTGTCAACGGCATCTCAATGTGGTTGTAAATTAGCTTCTTTCCTCCCGGAATTTTTGGAAGATTGAGTGTTGTGTCAATTACGGCATTAAGGCCACCGATATGTGTTACCAGTCCCGCGGGGTCAAGTCCCTTGCCCATTACAGCCAGCGCCTCTTTCATGTCATCTGTGTTGCCGCCGCTTGTCCCCACAATGTGAGTGTAGGCATAGTGAACGTTGTAAAAGTTCAAACGTGCCGAGAAGTTTGGATCAGATGGCCCTGCAAAGAAGTTCAGGCAACCGTCGAAGCCAAGAATGGCATCTGCCTGCTCAACAACAGGAGCAACAGGAGCAAACACAAACACATCATCATACCCTTTACCCCCCGTCAGTTCTTTCAGGCCGGTAACAGCATCGTCCATCTCTGCAGTGTTCACATACCTGAGGTCAATGCCTCTGGATCTGGCAAACTCAACAGTGTAAAGTGAAGCAGCCCGGTCAAGGCGTGCCTGATCAATGTCGGTAACAACCAACAAGCCGGGCTTGCGATCTTCGCGGCGAAGCACATAGTTGATAGCCGCAAGCCCCATAGGGCCTACACCGGCAAGTATTGCCATGTTACCGCCGTCAACTATCTCCATCTTGTGGATGTACGAACCCGGCGTTATGTGGTAGTTGGCATGCATGGCCCCTATCACGCACGATAACGGCTCTGAAAGTGATGCAGGATAAAATCCTTCACCCTTGAACGGCAGCAGGCAACCCTGCTCCATCACTTCGGCAGGTATGATCACATAAGTGGCATCACCGCCGATATACTTGTACGAATAACCGGGAGCACTCAAAACGCCCACCGGGCCATTCTCGTAGTTGAGGGCCGGCTGGATGGAAAATTTATCTCCCTCTTTGAACTGCTCTTTCCACCTGGCTCCCACCTCTGCCAATTCGCCTGCAAACTCGTGACCGATGATCACGGGGTTCTCTGCCGCATCGTCAGGGACCCTTTTATGGTCTGTTCCCTGATTGGCCGCTTTGTACGACGACATGCAGATACTGTCGCAAACAACCTTTGCGAGTATCTCATC
This sequence comes from Marinilabiliaceae bacterium, assembly GCA_027034005.1. Classification (GTDB taxonomy): domain Bacteria; phylum Bacteroidota; class Bacteroidia; order Bacteroidales; family Marinilabiliaceae; genus JAADEM01. The sequence continues at coordinate 12,658 of JALVJU010000188.1, read as the reverse complement.
ATCCTTTATCCGAGGCAGTTCGAACTCCTCAAGACGAAGGTCTTTTTTTCCGTATAATCTTACTGCTTTTGTTTTCATATTCTATAAAATAAAGAGCCCCCCTCAATCCCCCCTAATGGGGGGAGGAAATAGGGATGTTATATATCATTATTTTTCATTAATTTCCAATAATAGTATCTTAAATGCTATCTTTTTCTCTCATACTGAGTGTTTGTCATGATTTTTGCTCCCTCGACTTCGCTCGGGAAGAGCAAAAATCCCGCCAAACGTAATTATTTTCTTCTTTTACCCCGGGTTAAAACCCGGGGCTAATAAAATTGAACTCCCAGAGGAATTCTTTATTTAATCATTTCCCCTCCCCCATTTAGGGGGAGGTTGGGAGGGGGCTGCTACATTTTTATTTCAGCATCTCCTGCCCGCCGGTTACCGGTATTGCCTGTCCTGTTTCGTACTCCTGCTCAATGGCGTAAAGTATGGCACGCACAACATCTATCACACGGCATCCGCGGCGTGCGGGCACCTGGTTCTCGTAATGCCTTTTCACATCCTCTATCGTTTTTGCTCCCGGCACCTTGCCTGCTTTCAGGTACTGTACGAACAGCCCGTTCTCGGGATTGCTCCACAGAGGACCGTCGAAGAAATTACCGGGACAGATAGAGTTAACTTTTATCCGGTGCGGCATAAGTTCAAGGGCAAACGACTGTGTAAGCCCGATACCGCCGAACTTACCTCCTGCATAGGCAAAGTTACGGTTACTGCCTTTAAGCCCCGACTTGGAGTTTATCTGGATGATGTCCATGTAATGGTTTCCGTCACTGTACTCACTTTGTATCTTCATCACCTTAGATGAATACTTGGCACAGTAGAAGTAACCGGTGTAGTTGACCTTTGTCATCAGATCAAAGGTTTTGGGGTCCATCTCATCAAGGCCGCCGGCACGCAATATTCCCGCATTGCTTATCATCACATCTATACCTCCAAAGTTCAGCACCGTTTCCTTTACAAGGTTTTCAACAGAATCCGGATCGGAAACATCGGCTTTTACAAAAAAAGCTTTGTTCTGATAACCTTTTTCATTCAGCTTGGCAGCCATCTCACTGCCCACCTCTTCGTTAAGGTCGGCCACAACGATGTTTGCCCCCTCTTCGAAAAGTTCACCGGCAATGCCAGCCCCAAAGCCCTGTGCTCCGCCTGTCACTATCACTATGCGACCCGGAATACGTTGACGCCCTACGGTATCAACGCCGGAAACATCGATAGTGCAAACATCTTTCAACACAACCTTTTCGGGTGCCGGGGTGTTTTTTTCGAACCATCCGTCAAACGCCTCCCTGATGCTTTCAGCAGAATCGATCACAAGAGTTTTCTCATCTGCTCCGGCAACATCGCCTTTCTCACCGGCAAGGCGGCATGTTACCAGGCCGTTCTTTGAAGCCGCTATCCTGACGGCAGGTATTATATCTGTTATGTTCATTGTTGCCCCTCCCTGCCCTCCCCTTTAGGGGAGGGTGTTTTTAATGTGTTACAATATTTTTAATTATTCTGTAGCCCAGGTCGGCGAACTCTTTTCTCTGTTTTTGTTTGAATACACCATTTTTGTCAAGCACTCCTTCTCCGTTGCGGTCGAACAGGTACTGATGGGCTGCAAGGATACAGGCTCCCTCATAGTTAATCCTTAACAAGTCCTCGTCAAGCGGGGTTCCGCCCTTGGCAAACACCTCAATGGGCTGTTTGCCGGGAGCATTGTGCTCGGTACCGAAAGTTACCACAAAACCCTCTTTCACGAGTTGCATGACATACTCCTTCATCTTGTCGTGGTCGTTACGGGTAGGGATGAACTCAACAGAGTAGTAACCGCGTTTTTTCAGGTCTGCCATAGCTGCAGGCAGGTCTCCTTCGAAATCGGTGTAATTCCCTTCGGCATCATCGGCAAGGAACGGATAGGTAGGTATACCGCCCGCCCTGATGATGATGTCGTGGATCGCTCCGGTGTCAAGGAATGTTGACGGATCCTCCTCGACAAAAGCAGCTCCTCCTGCTTTCAGCAGTTTACTGCGTATCTCGTTCTCAACAGCAGCTTCGTTGGATATGTCTGAGAATAACTCTTTTCCTCCAAAGAGTGTCTTGTAAAATTCTTTTTGTTCTTTCTTTTTAGGGAATTTTGAAACTGCCAGTTCCCTGATGGCGCGGGCAAGATGGCGCTCACGCACCTGCTCTTTAGCAAACCTGCTTTTGATATCTTCAAAATTGAGGGCGAATTCGTATTCGTTCTGTTCAAGAATGGCATTCACCTTATCCATCATCTGTTTAACCTGCTCATTGTTCTTCTGCATGATGTGGTTTATCCTTGTCAGGTCATCTTTGGGCAGAACCACAGGGTAGGCAAGCGCTTTACCGCTCAGGTAAGTACGTCCCGGATTGGCAGGGTCGTTGACCCTCTGCCCGTTCTTTTTTTTCTCCTCGTCAAGACCTATGAACTCAACATTGAAAAGAGGAAACAGCCCGTGCTTGATAGCCTGATACGACCAGGCATCATAAGCATCGAAAGTAAAAAAGTCATTCACCCCGATCACCTTTACATCTTCCTCCTTTGCCTGCTTCACAGCTTCCTCAACACAGCAAAAAGCGCTGAAAGAGTGTGGGGTGTGCAGGTGGCAGTTGACCTTTAAGGAAGGCCCCCCTTTGTCCCCCCCAAGGGGGGATTTTAGGGACTCTTCATCTATTAATTTTTTCCAGAAATTCATATCGTTCTCTTTGTGTTAACCAACCGCTCCTTCGGAGCTATACTCCCTCCCCTTGGGGGAGGGCTGGGGAGGGGCTGCCTATACCCCCATCTTATTCCTTCTTATCTGCTCGGCATCGGTAAAGTTTGTTTTTACCACATGGCCTTGCAGGGGAACTATTTTCTCATGTATCGCATCGATGATCCAGTGCGGCTGCGGGAAGAATGAATCCTCAAGCTCGAAAGCAGGAGTGATCCAGTTACGCGAACCAACAATCACCGGAGGTGCATCAAGATAATCGAATGCCAGTTCGGAAATGTTGCGTGCCATATCGTTCAGGAACGAACCGCGGGCAGATGCATCACTTGTAAGAATGATACGCCCTGTCTTCTTCACTGATTCGATTACCGGCTCGTAGTTGAAAGGAACGAGAGAACGGGCATCTATCACCTCTGCGCTCATGCCGTACTTCTCTTCAAGCTCTTTGGCAGCATCCAGTGCACGGTAAAGTGTTGCCCCAATGGAAAGAATGGTGACATCCTTACCTTCACGCTTAATATCCGGCTCACCGAGAGGTATCTCGTAATACCCTTCGGGCACTCCGCCTTCGTGGAACATCTCGCCCACATCGTATATCCTCTGGCTCTCGAAGAAGATCACCGGATCGGTCCCTTGCAGCGCTGCATTCATCAACCCTTTGGCATCGTACGGAGTAGCCGGGAAAACGACCTTCAATCCCGGAATGTGGGCCACGAGCGATGTCCAGTCCTGAGAGTGCTGGGCACCATATTTTGAACCTACCGACACACGTATCACAACATGCATCTTCAGCACATTACCGCTCATAGCCTGCCATTTGGGAAGCTGGTTGAACACCTCATCACCACTACGTCCGAGGAAGTCACAGTACATAATTTCAGGTACCACACGGCCTCCGCACATGGCGTATCCGATGGCAGTTCCAACGATGGCTGCCTCAGCGATGGGCGAGTTGAACAGACGGTGGTAAGGGAGTGCTTCGGTCAATCCGCGATAAACGGCAAACGCGCCACCCCAGTCGCGGTTCTCCTCTCCGTAAGCTATCATGGTAGGGTCTTTGTAAAAACGATCGATGATCGCCTCAAAAAGCCCGTCACGAAGCTGATACTGTTTCATTTTTGAGAACGGCTTACCATCTTTGTCGAAAGCAAAACGCTCTTTGCGTGCGATCTGCTTAACCCTCGGGTTCTCTTCAAGAGGCATCAACACCTCGGGCTCACGCTCCTCCATACGGTCGACCGACTCGTTTGAGAACATCATGTCACCGATAAGTTCCGGCTGTTTTTCAAGATCCATGCGCGGTGATATCTCATCATCGATCGATAGTTTGAACATCTCAAGGATAAGCTCATCTATCTCCTCTTTTATCGCTTCAAGTTCTGCTTTGGTGGCAATACCTCCGTCGATAAGCTGTTTCTCGTAGCCCAGTATGCAATCCTGCTTCTCCCATGCCTCTATCTCCTCTTTGGTACGGTACGATGACGCATCGGACGGAGAGTGGCCGCTGTAACGGTATGTCAGCACATCAAGCAGGACAGGGCCTTTCTTCTCTTCAAGTATCTTTTGTTTTCTCTTGTATGCATCTATCACGGCAAGAGGGTTGTATCCGTCGACACGCTCTGCATGCATCTGCTCGGGATTGACACCTGCACCGATACGGGCAGCTATCTTATAGCCCATGGTTTCACCGGCAGTCTGGCCACCCATACCGTATTGATTGTTCATGATAGTGATGATGATGGGCAGACCGCCCTTCATATCTCCTTCCCACAACTGCTTAAACTGGTCCATTGCCGAAAACATCAGTCCTTCCCAAACAGGTCCCGTTGCCATGGATGCATCCCCGATATTGGCCACTACAATGCCGGGCTTGCGGTTCACCTTCTTGTACAAGGCAGCGCCAACGGCAATGTCGCCGCTTCCACCTACGATGGCATTGTTGGGATAGACGCCGAAAGGAGTGAAAAATGCATGCATACTTCCGCCAAGGCCTTTGTTGAAACCTGTTTCACGGGCAAAGATCTCTGCCAATGTCCCGTATATGAGGAAACGCTTGGCAAGCGCCTTGATATCACCACTGAAATTCTTCTTCACGATATTGTAGATCACTCCACCGAAGAAATCCTCCATCACAAGCTCAAGCTGGCTGTCATCAAGTTTTTGAATTGCACTAAGTCCTTTGGCAAGTATCTCGCCGTGACTTCGGTGCGAACCGAAAATAAAATCATCTACGGTGAGATTGTAAGCCATACCTACGGCAGCTGCCTCCTGACCTATGGAAAGGTGGGCGGGGCCCGGATGGTTGTATTCCACACCTTTATACCCGCCGGTGGTCTTTATCAGGTTGAGCATTGTCTCAAACTCCCTGATCAAAGACATATCGTGGTAGATACGCAGGAAATCATCTTTAGAAAAATTCTTTTTCTCCTCTTCAATCGTTTTGCTGTACTGATTGACAGGGATCGGCTCAAAGGTCAGTTGACCTGCTTTACGCGCCTCTTTCGGATCGATAAATTGACTTTTTGGCATTTTATTTTTTGTTTTTCCTCACCCCCGACCCCTCTCCTTTTTAGGAGAGGGGAGGAATGTTATGTTATTTATTTGTTTATTTCTCTACATCCTTCCGTCAAACGACGAAGAAAGAATGGGAATAAGTCCCAAACCCATTTCTCTTCTCCCTCCCCTTGGGGGAGGGCCGGGCCTGTCTGACTGCACAGCCAGGCAGGGTGGGGCTCCTATCTCGCAAAGACCGTCTCTTTGTAAATCTCCGATACTGTAGGATGCGGGAAGATAATCTCTTCAAGCTGTTTTGCGGTCATCTCCATCTCAATGGCCATGGAAGCACCGAAGATCAGTTCGCTTGCAGGGTTACCAAGCATCTGTACCCCGATAACCTGTCCATGTGGTTTTCCGAGCAGTATCTTTGTCTCACCGTTCACGCCCTCATTCTCGGCAATGAACCTTCCGGCATAGGCCATAGGCAGCGTAACCACATCGTATTCGATGCCTTTCTCTTTTGCCTGTTCTTCGGTAAGCCCTACACTTGCAAATTCGGGGTTGGTATAAACCACTCCCGGCACGGCATCGTAACGCATCACGTCCTTACGCCCGGTGAGGTTGTTCACTATGACTTCACCTTCACGGTAAGCAGTGTGGGCAAGAAGTGAGAACCCGGTCACATCGCCTGCCGCATACACATTGGGGATGTTGGTTGCCATCTTCTCATCAACCTTGATACCTGTTTTTGTGAGCTCCACGCCAAGGTTCTCAAGGCCAAAGCCATTTATGACTGCACGGCGCCCGGTGCTGACAAGTATCTTATCGCCGGTTACGGTATCTTCGGCATCTCCCTGTTTAAATGTCACATCCCTGCCATCTATTTTTACTACCATTGCCGATAGTTTGAACGAAATACCTTTCTTCTCGTACATTTTCCGCAGTTGAGCGCTCATGGGCTTGTCCATTCCCGGCAGTATCTCATCCATCATCTCGATGACAGTAACCTTAGGGCCCATGCTGTTGAAAAAGCTGGCGAACTCCATTCCGATGACACCGCCACCGATGATCACCATTTCGGCAGGCACATCGGTAAGGTCCAATGCCTCACGGCTGGTTATGATATGTTCCGACGGATACTCCAGACCCGGAATTGGCGGAATGGCCGTTTCCGATCCGGTAGCTATCATCAGGTTCTTAACTTTGTAAGTCTGCCCATTGGCAGTGATGTTGACAATGCCGTCTTTTTTCCCTTCGATAAATGCCTTTGCATTTACAACGGTTACCTTGTTGGCTTTCATCTTGACGCCAACGCCGCCCACAAGCTTGCGTACAACTTTGTTCTTCCTTTTGATGATGGTTTTCATATCAAAAGCTGCATCCGTCACATTGATGCCGTACTTGCTGCCATTGAGTGCCTGGTCGTACAGTTTGGCCGAGTACAGTAATGTCTTTGTGGGGATACATCCCTCGTTGAGGCAGACGCCCCCAAGGTTCTTCTCTTCAAAGATAACAGTCTTGAGCCCTTTGTGGCCTGCCTTCTCGGCTGAGTCGTACCCGGCAGGGCCTCCTCCGATTATTCCAAGATCAAATATTTCTGACATATATTTTTATTTTTCTAATTCCTTCTGAACCCTATTTCCCTCCAAAAGATTTTTTTGTTAAGTAACTGATCCCGATTTTCAATGATTTTTTACCCCAACCCTGAAGGGAGAAATCATTGAAAATCAGTCCGGCTTATTTAGTTTTAACGTTTTACTTAACTAAATTACCCAGACGAAAGAGAAAAGGTTTACATTTTAAATTTCTATTTCCAGTGTTTCTAATTCGATAGCTATCTGCTTCAGGAAGCGGGTTGCCTCGCCGCCGTCAAGCGCCCTGTGGTCATAAGTTAAACTCAGACCCATGTATGGCACGAAGCCGTAAACTCCTCCGCCAAGGTCTTTCGGTCGTGGAATGATGGTGTTTACACCAAGTATGGCCGACTGCGGAAGGTTGATCACCGGAGTGAACATCTCCACACCATAGTTGCCAAGGTTCGATACCGTGAAAGATGCAGCCTCGGCCGCAAGCAGATCGGGATCGATACTGCCTGTGCGGCATGCATTGGCAACCTCTTTCATCTGATTGCTCAATCCCTGTATCGACAGGTCATCGGCATTTTTAACTACCGGGACCATCAAGCCCCTGTCGGTATCTACTGCCAGTCCGAGGTGGACCTTATTGAATATCTTCATGCTGTCGCCAAGGAAATGAGAGTTTGCCTGCGGGAATTTCTTAAGCGCTTTTATCACTGCCATACAAACCATGTCGTTTATGGTGATGTTTGTAGGATAACCCTCCTCCATGGCTTTCTTCACCTTTTGGCGAATAGCCAGTACATTTCGGGCATCAGCACCGAGATGGTGGGTGAGCTGTGCCGAATTCTGCAACGAAGCGTGCATTGCCTTTGCGATGAGCTTACGCATGTTACTCAACGGCTTGATCTCAAAATCACCTGCATATACAGGATTAATGGAAGTAAGGTCAGATGCCTTCACAGTTCCTGCGGGGCCCGTACCCTCTACCGGGGCATTAAGCCCCTCTTCCCTTGCTATCTCTTTGGCAAGGCCGGTAAGCTTAGGCCTATTCTCCAATGCCTGCTCAACATCACGTGCTATCACACGCCCTTTGGGGCCAGTTCCTTTTATGCCGTCAAGCGGCAAAGCCTCTTTTGCAGCAATGTTACGTGCACGGGGCGAAACTCCTTTTTTGCCGCCTGCCGTTTCGCTGCCGTCTACGGGTTGCTGGCTTTCAACACCCTTCCCCGAATTATCTTCTGCCAAATGTGAACTGCCGACTGCCGGCTCATCCACTTCTTCCTTCTTTTCAACAGCACCTGCTGTTGCCAGCAAAGCGGAAATATCTTCACCCTCTTCACCAATGACACAAACATTTTCGAGAACAGGCACTTCATAGCCTTCCTCATAAAAAACCTCGAGAAGAACACCTTCCACTTTTGCCTCCTCTTCGAAAGATGCCTTATCGGTTTCGTAAGCAAATAATATGTCTCCAACAGAAACTTTATCACCTTTCTTTTTATGCCATTCTGTGATAATGCAACTCTCAACCGACTGCCCTTGTTTGGGCATTATTACTAATTCAGCCATATAGATATAATTAAATCAGATTTATCTTTTTCAAAAAACAGTACAAATATAAAACTGCCAACTTGTATATACAAGTTTTAAATGTTAAAAAGATTTACATCTACATAATCAACTGACATTTAACCTTAAAAAAAAATTAATATCTTAATTTGTATTGACAAGTTAATGTTTTTATCTTTACCCAAAATCCGCAATAAAACTATTTTTATTGCGGATTCGATGTAAGAAAATCAATCGGTTACAGTTTCGTTGCACTCACTGTAATCCGTGATTTTCTAAATCGGGCCTGCCTGGCTTCGCAGTTAGACAGGGTTTACCTTAATCCGCAAGTGATTTGATTAGAAAAAATAAATAACTTGCGGATATAAGGCTTTACAAACATTATCTTTGAAAAAAATCTAAATGAATTATGGACAGCTCACTTCCGCAATACAAAAGAGTTTATGAGATACTGCGCAAGCATATCCTTGAAGGAGTGTACAACGAAGGCGATCTTCTGCCGTCGGAAAATGAGCTGTGCACCATTCACAATGTCACACGTCCTACCATTCGTAAGGCTCTTGACCGTCTCGTAAACGAGGGATACATAAAAAAACAGCAGGGCAAGGGAAGTATAGTTATCGGCAAGCCCAAAGGTGTGGGGATCCTGTCCCTTTCGGGGACAACATCTGCCCTCGGTGACGAGAACCTGATCACTAAAATAATTGTAAAGCCCCAGCTAAAACAGTGGGACCGGGCATTTTCTTTTTCCCTCTCGGAACAGGAAAAAGAGGCCGGCTGCATCTATTTTGAGCGGTTAAGAATAGTGAACGACAAGCCTGTGTTTTTTGATATCACAATGATACCCAATCTGAACCTGCCACGTTTTACTTCCATCAAACTGGAAAACAGGTCTCTTTTCGACATTCTTCGCACACGATATCAGGTTGAAGTTACTGGCGGCGAACAAAAGATACTTGCCACCTCAGGCAACGAGAAACTTCAAAAGCTTTTTAATGTCGGCCCGGGCCACCCTGTTCTTCAGCTTGACAGAAAGATAGAGACAAGCCGTGTGGGACTGACCATTTACAGCCAGGTGTATTGCAATACGGCAGAGTACGCTTTGTACGGGACGTTTTGATCTGAAGATTGTAGGAACACGGATTTACACAGATCAAGCAGATTTGCATTGACAATTTCTATCATATTTTTTAATAGATATACATTGTTTGTTCCGGTTCCCTACACCTTGAAGCAAAAAAACATACGGGACATAAAATCAAAAATAAATTTAATTAATTCCCAAAACTACATACCTTTATTTAATCACAGTAAAAAATGAAAACACAAATAGCATTAACCATCATCTTCACCTTTTATACCATCCTTTCGTTTGCACAGTAAAATCCATCTTCCACCCCTAATAATCACAAGCCCCTCCCTCCCATCATGGGCTGGGCAAGTTGGAACAACTACAGGGTAAACATAACTGAAGATATCGTAAAAGCACAGGCAGGTGCATTAGTCGAGCTCGGGCTTAAAAAGGCAGGTTACACCTTCATAAATATCGACGACGGCTTTTTTGGCGGAAGGGACGGGAATGGCAAACTGCTGGTTCATCCAAAACGGTTCCCGCACGGCATGAAAGCCCTTGCCGATTACATTCACTCAAAAGAGCTCAAAGCAGGCATTTACCCAGATGCCGGGATCAACACCTGCGCTTCATATTGGGATAAGGATACCATCGGTGTAGGCATGGGACTCTACGGACACGAATACGACGATATAAACCTTTTCCTAAACGAATGGGGCTATGACTTCCTGAAAGTGGATTGGTGCGGTGGCCATTGGCTCGGACTGGATGAACAGACACGTTACACTCAAATCGCACAAATTGCACGTTCTATAAAACCGGATGTGATATTCAATGTGTGCAGATGGCAGTTTCCCGGGAAGTGGGTAACCCTTATCGCCGATTCCTGGAGGATATCCGGTGATATTGGCAACAATTTCGAATCCGTTTTGAAGATCATCGACAAAAATGCCGACTTGTGGATGTACTGCTCAAAAGGACACTACAATGATATGGATATGCTTCAGGTCGGACGTGGCATGAGTCATGAAGAGAACAAAGCACACTTCTCAATGTGGTGCATGATGAATTCCCCCCTGATACTTGGCAACGACCTTACAAAGATCAACAAGGAGACATTGAGCATAATCACAAACAAAGAGGTCATTGTGCTGAACCAGGATCCCTTTGCCTACCAGGCCCGCAGGGTGGCCGATCACGGCGACCTTGAAGCCTGGGCTAAGCCTCTAATCTCATCCATAAGCGGCACCGTTGCTGTCGGCCTCCTAAACAGAAGCGAACAAGAGGCAGCCATAAAGTTCAACATGAAAGATGTGGGACTGGATGCGTCAATGGGATACTCCATGAAAGACCTGTGGTCGAAAAAAGAATATCAGTCATCGAAAAACAATACTGTTTTCATGAAAGTTCCGGCACACGGGATCGTTGTACTAAAAATAAAAGGCACATCTCTCCCTTACAATGTGTTCCAATACAAGGAGAAAAAAGGAGAAAGGGAAAAGTAGAAAGTTAAAAGTTGAAAAGTTATAAAGTTATATAGTTGGTTCTACTGAGTTTTCTGTGGGTTTTCAAACTTATGATATTAAACGGGTGTACTATAAAATACACGAAATAAAAATGGGGGCTAAAACAGTTACATACTTTTCTTTGCAAATATCGTCAATTGCATATCTCCCAAAAGTTTGCAGCCCCATCGGGGCGTAACATTGGTAACCCCGTCCGTAAGGGCGGGGCCAGGAATAAAGAAAATCAAACGTGGTTGGCGGGATTTTTGACGCGCAGCATTCAAAAATCATGACAACCGCAACACGCGATCATTGAGGGTTCAGAAAACCCACAACAAATCTAGTAAAACCATAAAGTTTACATGGGTATGGTAAAACGGAATGTGGTGCCCTTGCCAACCCCGGATTCCACCGTGATGGTGCCTTTCAACGCTTCCACGAGGTTTTTGGTTATGGTGAGGCCCAGACCGTTGCCGGGATAGAAATTGGTTTTGCCATTCTGCATCTTGTAAAAACGCTTGAAAATACTCTTGAGCTCTTCTTCACCGATACCAATACCCGTATCCGTCACATAAAACTCCACAAACTTGTCCTTTACAACATATCCGAACTCAACATATCCTTTACTTGTGAATTTAATGGCATTCCCCACAAGATTGTTCATTATTTGCATTAATCGGTAAAAATCGCTATGAACAGTCAGGTCCTTATGTGCTTCATCGATTATGGCGCGAAGTTCGAGCTGTCCTTTTTTCTCAGTCAGGAGAAGTGAATTTATAAAATTACCATAAACACTTTCAATCAGGTCAGCCGGATTAACATCGCTGTAACTAAGTTTAAGCTGCCCCGACTCTATCATGGATATATCGATGATGTCATTCAAAAGAGTCAGCAATGTGTCACCGTTGGCCTTGACCATGTTGGCAAATGATTTTCGCTCCTCCTCTTCAAATCCTGTAGTTGCCAGCAATTCCGAAAAGCCCATTATCGCATTCATGGGAGTACGTATCTCGTGCGACATATTAGAAAGAAATGCCGATTTCAGCCTATCCGACTCTTCGGCCTTTCGCTTCGCTTCTTCAAGTTCCCATGTCCTTTCCTTGACTTTCTCCTCCAGGTTTGATGCCAGGGCCTCTAGTTCATCCTTTTGGTCGGCTATCTCTTTAGTGCGTTCGGAAACAATCTTTTCAAGCTTTCTCTTGTCTTTTTCATATTTATACGTACGATATTTAAAGATCAGCCAAATAATAACAAGCATCAAGACTATTGCCAATACAATCACCCATTTCTTTTTCCAAAACGGTGGCTCAATTTCGATAATCAATGACCTCACATTATCACAATGCACCCCTACAGCATTTGTTGATCTTACCTGAAGTTGATAATGACCCGGATTAAGGTTCACAAAAGTAACATAATTACGATTGCCTAATGGCACCCATTCCTTTGTCTCAGGCAACAGTCTGTAATAGTATTTTATCTCTTCCGGACTTGAATAATCTAGTGCAGCAAAATGCAATGAAAAAATACGCTCTTCAGGATTAAATATCATTTTCTTGACAGCAACAATATCGTGTTCAAAAATCATATCTTTTTCCCCCTGCATGTTTTGTATCGAAATTTCTCTACCATTAACAGACATCCCTGTAAAATATATGGGGGGCTCATAAGTTG
>JALVJU010000187.1 GCA_027034005.1 Marinilabiliaceae bacterium | reverse complement strand
CTGACTTGTCTGACTTTACCAGCAGTTTAACTTCGGCTGTTCGGATGTTGTATTCAACATATTTATTTCCTGCTTTGAACCATATCTCGTCATTACTGATCCAGTTCAATTTGGGCCAGTACTTCATTTTCTCCACTCCTATCTTTGCAAGCTTCTCATTCAGGTCTTTCATCACTATGAGGACTTCCTCCTTGTCACTTCCAGGCTTGCGCAAGTACAAGACATCATTTAGGGAGTAAACCAATTCATCCAATTTATCTCTGAAATCATAGTTCATCCGCTTTGGCAAATGCTTATAAAAAGTTTGTCCGCCCGAGATCACATCTTCAAGGGTCAGTTCTTTTTGTCCAAACGAAAGAATGCCATTCAACGGCAGAGTGAGCAGAAAAACGAAAAGAATCTTTTTCATAATTTTAATGTTCTGATTTTATAGAATGCAATTATACAAAAAGAAACCTATAAACAAATATGACAAAGGTCCGTATTCTGCCATGCTGGAACGATTTTTCTCCCAAACGGTACGCGACAGTTGTTATCACATTTTCAGCACGGTAGGTTTATTAAAAAATTATTCGAAAAAATAATGTTAAAAAACAACCCTTTTTTTGAAACCTTCGTAGAAAAGAACAGTAAAAGCATGCAGATGTGATTTTTCAGGTTCCGGCTTTTATTTTTAATTTTTCAGGGCTGTGGCTGTAAATAACGCATAATGAGATCATGCAAAACATGGAATTCATTTTTTTCTGTTTTGCCTCTATTTTTTTAAAGTTTTTAGATATCTTTCTGCAAATTTTTAAAGATTTGCCATAAAGAATAAACAAAAAATTAAACAAAAATGAGAAAGAGCATTTTATCTTTTGTAACTTTTTTAATATTATCATTTGTTGGAGCAGGCACTTTGGATTCACAAGAAGAAGCATTACTAAATAATTGTACAAATAACCTAAAGTCACCTTATATCGTTAGCGGCCAACCTTTCAAAGCATTCATCACAGGCGATGAAGTAGCAGAATTTCATACCACATTCTTTGCCGGCAGTACATATCGTATTGTAGCATGCAGTACAAAACAAAAAAATATAATTTTCTCCGTTTACGACAATAAACGCAACCTGCTGTTCACCAACAAAACAGTTGAGAATGCCCCTTACTGGGACTTTAAGGTCGAGGGTTCGCTGGAATGCATTGTAGAGGCAAAGCTTGGAAGCAAAGAAGAAACATCAGGTATAGCAATGCTTCTCGTGGGATTCAAAAGCAATATGCAGGATGAGTGATCTTCTCAAATTCACAAACACAACAAGCTGATCTTTTCAGCCGATCTGTAATTCCGGTAACATATGAGTGAAGGGATCCTAAAAGCATTGATGAAGTTGTTTGCCTATGTGGCATTTCGCACCGAAGATGCACAATCCCGCCGCTCTGTAGTAGAAAACTTTCTCAATCAACAGCTCAACCACAGACTTGTAAGCGAATATCTTGCCCTTTTCGATGAGTTTTATAACGAACATCAGAAAAAGCTGGAAGATAGAAATCGGTTTTACAAAAGACATGCCGCAGGATCGGTAAAGATCCTGAAAATAGCCTATAACGTAAACGAAGAGCTTACCCACTACCAGAAGATAATTGTCCTCATTCAACTGATTGAATTCCTGAACTCAGGTCAAGGTATCAATGAGATAGAAAGAGAGGTTATCGGCA
>JALVJU010000186.1 GCA_027034005.1 Marinilabiliaceae bacterium | reverse complement strand
GGAACATCCAAAGAGCCTTTGCTGGACGAGATCCGTTCACTGATCACCCGGTGCACCTTCTCCTACACCCGTCAGACCGAGATGAAGGGGCTGGGGCATGCGATCCTGACGGGTGAGACCCTGATCGATCGGGAACCCTTCGCCGTTATTCTTGCTGATGACCTGTGTACCAATGGTCAGGAGGATAACGTCCTTGCTCAAATGGTCGAAGCTTACCGGGAAAATCCTGGCCACTGCATCGTCGCCGTCGAGGAAATCCCCCGCGAAGAAACCCACAAATACGGCATCGTCTCCCTCACCGACACCAATCACCAAAATCCAATCACCAATCACCAATCACCAATCACCATAAAAGATATGGTCGAAAAACCCGCCCCCGAAGATGCCCCCTCCAACCTCGCCATCATCGGCCGCTACATCCTCACCCCGGAGATTTTTGACATCCTCAGACATACCGAACCGGGCAAAGGGGGTGAAATCCAGATCACCGATGCACTGCGCCAACTGGCTGCGGAGGGCAAAGTCCTGGCCTACCGGTTCGAAGGGCGACGGTTTGACTGCGGATCGGTAGATGGTTTTGTGGAGGCGACGAATTATTTTTATCAGATGCAATCGCAAGAAGCCAACCTCTAAGTATGTAGAGGGTATAATTCAAAAAATGAACCACAAGGTGTTGTTTTCCGAAGGAGAAGGCGTGGTTGATATAGACAAAATTATCCCAGAAATTGTTGAATATCTCAGACCACTACGGCCTGATAAGATTATCCTTTTTGGCAGCTATGCTTACGGAAAACCAAATGAAGAGAGTGATATCGATCTGCTTCTGGTTAAAGACATAGACAAACATAAGGCCAGAGACTATCTTGTTGAAGCACAACTAAGGGTCAGAGATTTAATAGCGAAATACAAAGTAGGCTTTGATTTCCTTGTAGCCGGTGATGCTTTTCTAAAAAACAGAAAAGATTTTTTCTACCAAAAAGAGATTTTAGAAAAGGGCAAAGTTCTTTATGAATAGGCAAGCATCCAAAGAGTGGCTGACGATTGCTTTTCATGATTTGCAGTCTGCGCATATTTTGTATGAAGCAAACCATTATACAGATAGTATCGGAACCGATCTTCAGCAGGCTCTTGAAAAAAGTTTCAAATCATTGATAGCGTATAAAAACGAAAAAATACCTAAAACGCACAATCTGCTCGAACTGTATGAATACATAAAGAGTGATATTTTTATCGACGAAGCCGAACTTATTTTTCTGGCCAGAGCAACACAGTATTTTAAAGAGGACAGATACCCAAATCCGTACTATTCTTTGCCATTGCGTGAAGAGATAGCCGAGGTTCTTGCATTTTCTGAGAATTTTTTCGAAAGCGTTTGTGCTGTTCTTGGGATTGAGCGTAAGGAGTTACTCGAATGAATGTAAATATTTCTGACGAACTTACTCTTGCCGTCCTCCGTCATGCCGAGACGATCCGCTCCCAGAAATCGCTGGCGGAGCAACTGGGCTACTCGGTAGGCAAGGTCAATTTCGTTCTCAAAGCCCTCATTGCCAAAGGGTGGGTGAAGATGGAAAATTTTTCCAGCAGCACTCACAAACGCCAATACCGTTACCTCCTCACCCGCGAAGGGATCGAAGCCAGGATTGCCCTGACGGAGCAATTCATAGAGCGTAAGAAGCGTGAGTATGATGAGTTGGTGG
>JALVJU010000185.1 GCA_027034005.1 Marinilabiliaceae bacterium | reverse complement strand
CATCATCCAGGCTTCAAATTTGTTAATGCTTTTGGCTCCGCCCAGGAACTCTGCTTCGATGAAGGCCTTACAGGCCTTTTCCAGCACTTCACACACCACGAATGCCTCATCGATATCCCTTCCAACACAAACGGCGCCATGATTTGCCATCAGCGCGGCATTCCTCCCTTTGAGTGCTTTCAGCGTTTTTGTAACAATCTTTTTGGTCGAGGGGAGTGCATAGTCGGCAACCCTGACGGTAGGACCGATTATCTGTGCCATATCATCGAGGATGGGCGGCACCTCGCGCCTTGCCGCAGCAACCGTGGAGGCATTCATCTGATGTGTATGTATCACGGCATTTATCTCTTTCCGCGCTTTGTAGATCTCTGCATGAAGCTTAAATTCCGATGACGGCTTTATACTTCCCTCATATTTGTATGAATGGTAATCAACCACCACAATGTCTTTCTCCTCCAGCTCCTTGTAATTCCTGCCACTCGGGGTTATTGCCATATATGTGCCATCAATCCTGATGCTCACATTGCCCCACGTCCGGGACACAAGTCCTTCTTCCACAAGGCGTAGTCCGGCAGATATCACCGAACGTTTTATTTCTGATATTTGTTTTTTTTCCATGTTTATTTGATATTATTTATTTATTCGACATTCGTTATTCGATATTCATTATTCTTTTTAAACAATATGATCAAACTCTCACAGATCCAGGTTTTTAAATTTCGAATATTGAACACCGAATAATGAATTACGAAGTTGAAAACCTACAGAACCGTTTTCCTGGAGATTATTTAATCTTTTTGCTCAAATCACTTTCATGTTAAGGTGAACTCACCCGAAATTAATTCAGGATTAACTAATTAAAGAATCAAGAATTACAATGTACGTAACGAAACTGTAATCGATTGACTCTCTAACTTCAATCCGCAAGAAAGGTTTATTGCAAATTTCGATATTGATTTAAACATTGAACACAATCATAATTTTTTACCTATTCTTTTCTGCAGTCTCAATACTTTTCACAAAGATTGAGATTAATTCATTATTCTCTTGTTTTGCCTTAATAATTTTATTTTCATCTACATATAACTTGCTTTTATGAATTATCCTAAGATTTACAAACGTTTCTCTTAATTCTTTCAAAACAACTTTCATTTTATGAATAAAGTCTCTTTTTGATTCAGCACTTTGGGCTTCTCCATAATTAAGCGAAACTGAAGTTCCGGATCGAACCAATTGCCCTGCCAAATTATTACCAGCTTTCGTATTCGGTATTTCATTTACAATTTCGATTATCAATACTGAAAAATCGATTAGCCTTTCTTCCAAATCGTATTGTACCATGATATATTAAATTAATGAATAAATATAGAAACTATTCCGTTTATAAAACTTAACAGCTCATTATTTGTATTTTAATATCGAGACCCAATATATATTAACTTCATCATTCGACATTCGATGTTCGATGTTCATTATTCTTTTCACTTAAATGACCAACTCCACTATTCAGGTTTTTAAATATCGAATGTCGAACACTGAATAATGAATAACGATGTTGTCGGGTTATTTACCAGCTTATCTATCTTAAAGTAAATCTCATCTACATCATGATACTCTTTAATCGCAAATCCTGGATTCATAGTTTGTTTATTTTACCGCGAAGACAGAAAGGCGCTAAGGTTTTATGCTTATCCCTCTTTCGGCATAATCATTCTTTTCGAATCCAAAAATAACCACAAAGATTAAACTTAAAAACTTTTTATGTTTTTTATTTTTACTAAGACATCTTTTTTCGCTTTTATTCCCTAATTCTTTGGGTCTTATGATGTATCTAAGAAAACATTTTTTATGACTACAAGTCATATTTTTTATTTTAGTCAGTATATTTTATCTTTGTAAAAAACTCACACATGGGTATATCCGAAAGAAAGCAGAGGGAAAAAGAGCAACGCCGGAAACTGATATTGTCGGCAGCCGAGAAAGTGTTTTTCAGTAAGAAGGGGGAAAATGCCACCATGGACGATGTGGCTGCAAAAGCAGAACTGAGCAAGGGAACCATCTATCTTTACTTCAAAAACAAAGAGGATATCCTGTATGCACTGGCTGCCAAAGGGGTAGAACAGCTTGCAAAGAAACTTGACAACTCATACGTTGAGGGTGACAGCGGCAAAGAACAGTTGTCGAAAATTGCGGATGCCTTTATTGAGTTTGCAGAAAAACACCCCCGCTACTTTTCCCTGATACTTAAATTCGAGAACAAATCGATAAAGTATAAGCACGAAATACAGGAGAAACTGTTGATTGAGCCTGCCCTTGACATCCTTTACAAAACCCTTAAAAAAGGACAACAGGACAATACTATCCGCGATGATATCGAACTGCACGATATGGTTGCCATCATCTGGTCTCAGATGCTTGGTGTACTGCAGACACTAACAACAAAGAAAAAGGTTCTACATCAGTACAAATCAAATCCGGACAATCTGATAAAGGGACATTACAAGATCATTATCAAAGGAATATCAAAGTAATCTAACAAAGAAAAGGTTGTCCCTAAGAACAACCTTTTTTTATTTAAACCTTTACTCTAACTATTTCTTCTTCAATGTCAGAGCAACTTCTTTCACTATTTCATCACTTACATACACTACCTGTGGAGTATTTCCGGTATCCCATGTTTCACCGTCTATCTCGGTTGTAGCACCAATGTAATAATTTCCGGCAGGAAGATCCTCAAACCAGAATTCGCCTCCTTTATCTGTTGTTGTCGTTGCATAAAGATCCGTATCGATGGTATACAACTTTACTGTTATGCCGGATTTGACATCCCCGGCTTCAGCAACACCGTGTATCTTACCATCATTTTTTTTACAGGCTGCAAATGCAATCAGCAACACCACTAAATATAATATTCTTTTCATAGTATTATTTTTTCTGTTTAATTACTCTAATACATTTTTCCACTTCTCAGTTCTTCCTGTTAACCATACAGGGATAGCAGGATCATCATGAGCACTTATGACAGCCCATGCATCAGGATCAGTCGACTGAATATAGGGAGGATATGTCATCCTCTCTTTCCATGTGAAGATTTCCAACGGTGTAGAAGGACATGTTCCAAGGTACTTGATCAACCTGCGGGCCTGAGTAAAAGGAACTTCAAAATTCATCAAATTGTAATGCATGTGTAACTGGTCATAAATTGCCTGAACTTTCTCTTTTGGAGACATAGCATCAAACAATCCGGCAGCATACTCTGCATAAGCACTTGCATCATATTCCTCTGACGGCCTATCACGCTCTATCCTTGCATCATCCATATTATTTGGAAATCCCGGCACAGTATGCTTTGTGTATTGATTGTTGAAATTCAGGTCATACCAATACTTACATGAGATCTCGATAGCTCTCTTATAATGTTCACGGGCAGTCCCGCCAACAGTACCAAATCCCCTCACAGCAGCTTCAGCAAGCATTAATTGCGTTTCTACTGCATGAAGTGTAGGATATCTGAGAGTATAGTTAAATTGCGGACGGACATTGTATTCTGACATCATATTCTTGTCTGTCCCAACAATCCAACCATTATCATTATATTGCCCTAACCGTGTACGCACAGCATTTAAAAGGAAAGCATCACGTTTAGACATATCATTGATAGCTTCGTCATTCAATGTAACAGTCCATTGATCATTAGGACCATATGTAAATGTTGTAACTGAAGGATCTGTCATGATAGGATCGTTTATGTAGTATGTACGGCATATCCTGCTGTAATAACTGTTCGGATCTGTCCAGTCATCCCACATATTGCTTGAACCTACATATCTTCCCAGAATATCCTTGGAAAACATATAAACAAGCCTTGGGTCAACAGTTCCGTTTGCAAGGCCTTCAGCTGAATTGTCACCTGCAAAGTAGTGCAGTTCCTGTCCGTACAGAACCTTAACAGAATCAACAGGCTCACAGTGCATCACATCATTAATAAACTTCTTAGGGGCACGACAATCATCTGATCGTTCACGGAATGAACGGGTAATACCCAATTCAACCTGGATCCTATACGGCTCGATGATCTGTATGTCAGCAATACCTGCATCATCGTTCCACTCTTCAAATAGCGGCTTGCCGCTAAGTCCGGCAAGAACACTACTTGTCAGGTCAGGCATAACCTCACTTACATTCATTGCATAACGGACAAGCAATGAGTTAACATATTTACGCCACATCATGATATCTCCGTTAAACAGAACATCCTGATTCTTGAAAGCAGTCTCTTCCTGAATAGTTAGCTCAACACTCTCAAGATAATCGGCAACTTCCTGTGCTTCCTTTATAATTTTAGGATAGATATCTTTCTGTCCGATCCACTGGGCCTTATCTCCTTCAAGTGCACCTGCTGATCCGGTTTCAATGTAAGGCACAACATCGTACAGGTCACAAGCACGCTGGTATCCGTAACCTTTCAAAACATGCAAAAGCCTCATGAAAAGCACATCAAGTCTTGAACGCTCATCCTCTGGGATAAGGTTATACTCCCGCTGTGCCCAAAGCACCTGCTTTATCCATCCACTGTTAATTTGATTGAACACTTTACGGTTAAAACCTCCAGTACCCCAGTCATGCTCTACATCTTTAAGAGTGTATGATACTCCGTAAGATGGTGTCGTATAATACAGTTCGATACCTGTGCCCATAACCCTGTCACCACTCCTTATCTGATGGTAAACAGAACCATAATCACCACGAAGGAAAAAACCACGAGTCAATTGCGAAGTAAAGAAACCCGCAATAACACTAACTCCTCCTGTTTTATCAGCTTGCTCTTTTGAAAATCCGTCAGGATTTTGATATAATTCCTCCAGCTTATCCTGACAAGACATTGCTGAAACCAGGACCAGGAGTATAAGAATTGTTTTTATAAATAAATGTTTCATATTATCTGCATTTTAAAATTAAAAGTTCACTTTCAATGATACACCTACTGAACGCTGTGCCGGCAAAGCTGTTGTCCCGTATGAACTGCTTCCCCAACCGGTTCCGTTAACTGCTTCAGGTATACTGTTTGGCGCAGCTTTGTACAAATAAGCAACATTGTTTACAAATACAGACAATGTAAGGTCTGTTAGTTTTATCTTGTTGATCATTGAATGTGGGAAAGAGTAATCCAAAGCCAAATTACGCAAAGCTATATAATCGCTCTTGAACAACCTGTCCTCGGGGAAGAACCCGTTAGAGAAATACGATGCATAGTAATAATCCTCGGCTGAAACAACCTGGTCATTTTGTGTACCGTCAGGATAAACACCGTCAAGAATAACACCATCATAATATGTATCACCACCTGCAGGAGCTTCACCTGCAACCTTTTGTCCTGCATCCAGGTGATACGCAATACCACCGTGTTCTTGATCCCTGTACTTCAATGTATTGTTAAGGACTCCGGCTGCCATCATGTATGTTTCTGTCTCAGAAATAAAGAAAGCACCGAATGAATAGTCAATATTGAAGATAAGCCTCAGGTTTTTATAACCAAACGAACTGAAAATACCACCTGTCACATCAGGAAGGATCTTCCCAACCATCTTGGTACTCTTTGATGAGTAGTTATACATGGTACCGTCACCTTTAACTATGCGTTTTCCGTTGTTCGGGTCATTATCATCAGAAGGATTAATATAGTCCTGCCATCCTTTTTGCTGATAGATCAAACCATATTCTCCACCAACTTCAGCAACGGCATTAAGTCCGTTTGTTCCCCACAACGAGAGAGACTTTAGTTCTCCGTCAAGTTTTTCAACCTTTGTTTTACCCTGAGAGAACATAAAATTAAGGTCCCAGTGGAAATTGTTGTTAAGTATCGGTTTTGTTTTCAGTGCCAGTTCCCAACCATAACTTGCCACATCACCTGCATTCATTCTTATACTGTTTACTCCCATTCCCGGAGGTGCAGCTACTTTCATGATCTGATTGTAAGTATGTGCAGTATAGTATGAAAAGTCAAAACCTATTCTTGATCCGTTAAAGAAATATGCCTCAGCACCTACTTCGTACTCACGCTTTCTTTCCGGCTCAAGGTTCGGCACACCGTTTTCATCCATAGGAGGAAGGTCGGATGGTGGAATCAGAATATATCCTGATCCTGACTGGGACACACCATAATTCACGTTACTGAAGTAACGGGGGCCCGGACGTCCCACATCGGCACCTGAAACTCTCAGTTTGGCAAATTGTACCCATATAGGCAATGATAATGTTTCATTTAACAACCATGTTGCACTAACTCCGGGATAGAAATAACTGTTATGATCCGGGGGCAGAATTGAAGACCAGTCCTGACGTCCCTGCAATTCAACATATACCTGGTCTTTCCAGGCTAACTGGAATGACCCAAGGATACTGTACAACATATCCTCTCCATTACCATGCCGATAAACAGGTTGTTGACCTGATGGAAGGTTACTGAATGAGAACCAGTTGGGAATAACCATACCACCTGTTACACTGGCACCTTTAAGCTCATAATAGTTATGTCTCATAACACCTCCCACAAAACCCGAGAAGTTAAAGTCAGAAACATCGAAGTTAAAGTTGAACATTCCCTGTCCGTATGACTTCCTGTTAATTTTCGTTTTATCCATGTACATAGAACCACTGTTAGGACCAATAAGAGACGGGTCCTGAAGCTTACCTTTGTACTGATCTCTTGCAACAGTAGCATCAACACCACCAAGTAAAGTGATGCTTAACGCCTTATTCAGATTAATATTTAAAGTAAGAGACTGGATATTATGGTTACGATTGTAGATCGCTTCATTTTGTGTCTGATCCCACAAAAATCCAACAATACTCATCCTACCGTTTGAAACCAGGCGTCGGTTCTCCGGATTGGCAAAATAATTATAACCATCTTCTGTTACCATATACTCTCTTAGCAGGTCAACATCGATATCAGCACTGTAAGCACCAAGACTGGCACGTGCACCCTGTGCATCCATAGAGTTGGCATTGATCGCATTCAGGTTTGTTGTGAAGTAGTAGTTTCCTGAATAACTAAGTGAGATATGCTTGTTCAGATCATATTTGGCACTTAAACTGAATGAGTTCTTGTCAAATTTTCCGCCTGGGGTTATCGGGGTAAACTGCATATTAGTATAAGAGAACCTTATAGATCCCTTATCATTTCCATTACTTACCGCAACGTTTGTGGTTGTCTGGTGTCCCTGACGGTACAGTTTATCATATACGCTTTCGTCTCTTGCAACCCATGGCCTTTTACTTCCATCCCACCAGTTAAGCGTAACATTGGGATCGAATTTAGGCCCGAATGCAGAGCCACTGTAATCAAGTGTTCTCTCATTGTTCTCATCAAGATAGAACCCCTGAGCATCTGTCTCAACAGTACTTGGGCTACGACCTGTACCATACTGGTCCTGCAATTCCGGCAAGAATGCCATTTTGTCCCATGATGTAGCAACTGAAGCAGAAACACCTAAGCCCTTACTTTTACTACCGCTCTTTGTTGTAATGAGGATTACACCATTAGCACCTTCACTACCATAAAGAACCGATGCCTTTGCACCTTTAAGTATCTCGAAAGATGCAATATCATCCGGGTTGATATCGTTAATACCTGTACCATTGTCACGGCTTGTGGCACCGTAACCTATTTTTGTATTCTCATCGTGAATAGGTATACCATCAACAACGATAAGTGGCCTGGTGGTTGAGTGCGAGTCAAAAGATACAGCATTCCGGATATTGATCTTCATACCTCCTGTAGGCCCGGAAGCTGTAGAAGATACATTAACACCTGCTGCACTACCATACAATGACTGAATTGCATTCAACGGAGTACCACTGGCAAGTATCCTTTCGTTATCCACTTTAGCAACTGCGTAACCCAGTGTCTTGGCTTCTTTCGGAATACTAAGGGCCGTTACCACAACCTCATTAAGGCCGGTTACTGTTTCAACTAATGTAACGTTTATCACACTGCGGCCAGCAACATGAAGCTCCTGATTTTCAAATCCGATAAAAGAATAAACCAGTGTAGCATCTTTATTGGCAACTGTAATAGAATAAGTACCATTAGCCGAAGTTATGACACCATGCTGTGGATTACTCTTCTCGTACACGTTAACACCAGCCAACGGCTCACCTTTATCGTCTGTAACTTTTCCGGTAACAGTAAACTTTTGCTGCTGTGCAGTGCGAGGAGATTCCTTAACAGAAAGAATTATGTGATTCTCTATCATTGAATAGTGAACTGAGTTATCACTAAAAAGCCTGTCCAGTATCTGCTCCAGTGTCTGGTCATGCGCTACAATAGTAACAGCCTTGTTAACATCAAGATTTGAATCACTGTAGAGAAACGTAACATCTGTTTGTTTCTCAAGCTCTTCCAATACTTGTTTCAGGGAAACATTTTTAAGGTCCAGATTCAATTTTTTTGTTTGTGAATAAACACCTGCAGAAAGATGCAGGGTTCCAATCAAAACAAACATGAATACTAATTTCATAATCCTTAAAATTTTGCAGGATGGGAAACATTTCCCCCTGCTGCTTAAAAACTTTTCATTTTTTTCCATAGTTTTGTATTGAATGTTAATAAAATACCAATTGGACAATTGGTGTTAATTCTTAAAGCAGGGATATGTTGGCGCATATTCCTGTTTTTTTGATAGAACAAAGGTTTTATCTCATAGGCACTTTAATTTATTTAGTCTAAAAATTTAAGCTCAACTTTTTCTCCGTTCACGGAGTATTTTATCGGGGTTACATATTTTATCAACTGAAGAGTTTCTTTCAGGCTCTCTGTTTTAATGGTCATCGTAAATCTCTTATCTGCCGCCTTATCCATATTTTTCACATCTATACTAACGCCATACCAATGTTCAAGCATCGGGACTATTTCCTTAACCGGTGTATTGTTAAAACGAAGTATGTTGTTTTTCCAGCAAATGACATCTTTTGCTATTGCCGTTTCTATTCTTACGTCACCGGTATTCCCTGCTACTGCCATCTGACCGGGCATAAGTTCATACAATCTGCCGTCAGTGAACGAAATAACTACTTTCCCTTACTGCAAGGCAGTTTCAGTGGTCATATCTGCAGCATATGACCTGATATTAAATTTAGTACCAAGTACTTTTACGTCATAATCTTTAGTGGAAACAATAAAAGGATGTTCAGCATCTTTTGTAACCTCAAAATATCCCTCTCCTTCCAGCCGGACATGCCGTGAGCCTTCTTTATTAAAGTTTGAATAGGATAACTGCGTGCTGGCATTCAGCCATACAACAGTACTGTCGGGCAATATCACTTTACTTTTCTGCCCTTTGGGTGTGACAACAACCAATTTTTCATTTTCACGTCGTTTCTCATGTGCTCTTGCATCATAGTAGAAATACAGCCCAAGAGCAAGCAATGGCAATAACAATATTGCAGCAGCTTTAGTCAATATGCCTAACCAGTTTGTTTTCTTTCCCCGCTCACGTTCTATTCGCTTCAAAAACCTTTCCCACTCTTTGTTTGTACCTGCAATACTGTTCAACTCATTGTGCACAGCCTCATATACAGCTTTAATATCATTAAAATATTTATGATTTTTATCGCTCTCAAATATCCATTACTCAAGCTCTTTGCACTCTTTCAAGGACATTTCCCCGTTTAAAAAACGGATAATGGATATTTTATCTACGTTAAAATTCATAAACTATTCTTAATAACTATTGATATAACACTTGAAGAATGATTTACCCTACCCGTGATATTAACTTTTTTTGTCTTTTATTGGTAATGAATCACAATCAATCAACTAAATATGTGAGAGGAAGGCAGTTCAGGAATTTCCGGAAATAAAAATAATGAGGTAGAGTAAATATTCGGCAAGTTCTTTTCTGAACACCTTGAGGGCTTTTGACATCTGTTTTTCAACCATCTTTACAGAGACTCCAAGTTTCTCCGCAATCTCTTTGTTTTTTAGTTGCTCCTGGCGGCTTAACTTAAATACCTGTCTGCACTTATCGGGAAGATTCTCAATAATATCCTCAACTTTCTCAATAAGTTCAACTTCCATCAAAACAGAAAGAGGATCATCATCCTCGCTGAATGTATTGTAGTCTGCACCGTTGGGATCATATTCCAAATTCTCCCCCGCATTATGAACCACCTTAAGATGTCTGAGATTATTGAAAGCGCCGTTTTTTACGGATTTAAAAAGATATGATTTTATACTGTAATCTGAGATCATGAGATCCGGCTTCTTCCATAGCTGAAAAAACACCTCTTGCACAACATCCCTCGATAGCTCCATATCATTCAAAAAGCTATTAGCATAAAGTACAAGCCGTCCATGATATTTATAAAATAACTGCCGATAAGCTTCAAGTCTTTCTTCCCGGGCAGATACTTTTTTATGATCTTCCATTGTCATGCTTATCAGGTTTCCGTACACAAAATTAATAAATTTTGTTAAAAATATAGTATAAAATTAACATTTATTTTTTTATTAAAAAATCTAATTTATTAATTAACCACCTTCACCAGTGTCTGCAATAAATCAATATACGGTCTTTGGAACCGATGATAATTCAAGCTTTGCGAGCTTTTTTGTGGGATGACGATTTGAAATGATTAAGTTAATCTTTCAAAAAAGACTAAACAATGAATCAAAGAAAATATATTTTTGCTCAACCCCAAACGCCAAGTTCCAGGCCGATTGAAGAACTATGTGAAGTTTTCACAGCCATATCCGTCACATCCTTTTGAATCGTTGGAGATAGACATAAAATATATCTATATAAGGGGAGACAGGAAGAACGCATACCTGATAACGATATTGGATGTCCTTACCAGGAAAGCACTTGTGTGGACGTTGTCCTATTCCATGAAAAGTGACCAGGTTACACAACTGATAGACCGGCTCATCCTGGAGCATTTACAGCCCGCGGACATGCTGAACAAAGCCATTCAGGTAACTATAAGGAGCGACAATGGCAGCCAGTTTGTTGCAAAAGAAGTACGGGAACATTTAATGAAAAACCAGATATCCCAAGAGTTCATTAAACCTGCAACGCCTGAACAAAACGGGTATATTGAATCTTTTCACAGCACTGTCGAGAAACTTGTATGCAGTAAGTTCGAGTTTGAAAACCTGGCTCATGCAAAACAGGTCTTTAAAGATTTTTATGAAACATACAACAAAAAAAGAATACTGAAATGCCTGATGAACAAAACCCCGCAAAGTTTTCTAAATGATTGGATGCACGATAAGATAGTGGTAGTCTATGATATAAAAAGTAAAAAACAACAATTTTTCTTCAGAGAGAAGCAGAAGCTTAAACCCGCTCTGCCCCCCTCCCGAAGAATTTTTATAAGTGGTCAAAAACAAAATTATGAATATTGTAGTTAATTTGTATATCCGTTCACTAAATCAGTCCTAATAATTGGGGGTTGGTGCAAGATAACGGAAAGACTGAAGTATCAGGAGACGTACCCGTATCAATGAATTTCTGGGCCTTCAAGCCTGGATTCTTCCCGTTGCTGGAAGAGGAGTTCATCGGATTCCTGAAAGAGAAAGGACATGATCTCAAGTCGGAATACTATTTTAACATTGTCGTTGACAACCTGATAAAAAAAGGCATAGCTACCACAAAAGTACTGAAAACAAAATCCCGGTGGTTCGGTGTGACATACAAAGAAGACAAACCAATGGTGCAAGCAAAGTTCAAGGGACTTCACGAGAAAGGTATTTATCCGGAAAAACTCAGGTAAAGATCCCTTTTAAAAACGGGGGCATCGGTCAAAAACGATGTCCCCGTTTTCTTGATTTTTTATCAATGCTCCAGTACTAATTTCAATTCAGCTGCTTTATCTTTCATCCCAAGACGGTTGTATGAAACAACCAAACAATTCAGAACGAGCTTATCCGTAGGTTTCAGTTCTCTCGCTTTCTCCAGGTAAGGTAATGCATCTTTATATCCTGTACTGATGTGTTCTATCTTTTTTCTATAGTTAGTGTAATCGACCCTGTCGGGATTTTTTAATGACTTGTAACGCTTTACCTCTTTTTTATAACTGTCCTCTGTTTTTTTGATCAAAGCTATCCCAAGCTTGCTTATAGCCTTGAAATCATCGGGTTCCGCCTCTACCATACTTTTATACACATCTATCGCCTCATCATACTTTTTCAGACTTAGAAGTGCATTAGCTTTCAGAAGCAACATTTTAGTGTCTCCCGGATAGTACGGCAATGCTTTATCAACAGCATCAACAGTTTTTGCGTAATCGCGTGCTTTGGAGTAGTGGTAAACAAGTTTTTTCAACAAAAGCGCCTTATCCTCCGGGTACTTTTCAAGACCTTCCAGAAGATATTTCTCTCCAAGGTCATATTTCTTCAAACCGTCGTAACCACTTGCCAGATAAACATACAGCTTAAGGTCTTCATAGTTCAACTCCTTTGCCTTCTCAAGGGAATTGACACCTTTACTGTAATCTTTTACCCTGACATAATTTTGCCCTGCCTTGAAAATGCAAAACGTATCGATCTTTCCTTGTTCCTCATAAAGTTTTGCCGCTTGTTCATACAATCCTGCCGCCTTTGCATAATTCTGCTGCTCATCTGCAATTATAGCATTGCTTTTAACAATATCAGCATTTTGTGCCATTGAAATAATAGAAATCAAAAGCACTGTACACGAAACTAATATTTTTAACATAATCCCATCATTTTAATTAATTAATAATCTATCAATCATTCAAGAGCTTAAATTCAAAAGCCACAAAACTCTTTAGCACAAAAAACTACTTTACACCAACTTTTTTGCTTGATCCTGTCTTACCTAAAATATTGAAACCAGGGCCAATAGTTGCATTTATCAAACTATCCGAATTAACAACATCATATAATCTCCTGGCATCAACACTAATCTTTCCTTTGATAAATTCAGGGACATTATACGATTTCAGGAATGTGCCATAAAAACCTGGATCTTTCTGCGGTAAAACAAATGGTTTTCCCGTATTGCCATTCTCATCAAAATAACATAAATACGGACGTGCAAAAAGACCGTTCTCCCTTTTGCTACTGAAAACAAACCACCTGCTGTTACTCGACCATGAATGAAAACTATCAGTCTGCTCACTGTTAACATCCAACTTCTTAAAGGATCTTTTTTCAATATCATAAACATATATATCACTGCTTTTATGATTAATGCTAAAATTACCATAATCGGATAGACAGAACATTACATACCTATTATCAGGCGAAACACGGGGAAATGACACACTTTTGTTTGTTTCTTTTGCTGAAACTAAAACCTGAGGTTTTCCCCAGGTATTATTTTCAAAATCATAGGGAATTCTCATTAAACTATATTTTATCCTATCGTATTGAAACTGATTAGTAGAATCATTTTTAACCTTTTGTATGAAATCGGACAAAGGTGCACTGCAATAATACAAATACTTTCCGTCGGGCGACCAGTTAGGGAATGTTTCAAGACTGTCCTTTGTTTCAAGGGCCGGTGTACTTGATACTGTATTTTTATCAATATCATATACAATTATATCAGAAGCGAAGTCCACAACCTCTTTGCTTTTACCCTTAATGGCATGAAAATACTGGCCTATTTTGTTTACAGAAAAGGCAATCATGCGGCCATCAGGATACCAGGAAGGATATACTCCTGCTGATAAAGTTTGTGGTATTTTTGTATTTACCTTCACTATCTTATTGTTCCTTATTATCACTGTGCCCCCATGCTGTGCCCTGACATGAAACATCATCTCGTCAGGGTTTTGCATATTAAAATTATGACAATTCATACAGTTACCGCCCGTATACCGGTTATTCACAAAGTCATTCTCCTCAAAGCCTTCAATATTTCTTTGGTACAGGCCTATGTTCCCCCATATTATGTATCCCGGGGCTATCAACCTGTAGGCCAGATATGGATCGATATTATCGTTTGAAATGTCATTGTAAAATGTTTTATATTTAACCCATCTTCCATCGGGCAACTCGCAAAAAATATCATATCTCAACCTGCCTCCACGGTTCATGTCAAGCAAATCATGCCACTTTCTGACAGGGATTTCGATTTTCCCATTTTGACCATAGACCCTGATCGTGGGCCCGTTTTCGGAACTTATTTCAACAAAACATGATTTGCCTTTTTCTTTTATTTCAAAATTAAGAGGGGCAATGTTCGGAGGTATGATAAGGTTTGTGTAATCGGGATATATTTTCGCCAATGAATTTAATTGCTTATAAGAATCGATTTTGTCGCCGGATGAAAAAACAGCATACACTATTACAGCCACAAGGGCCAAACCAATTAATGCCATGATATTTCTACTATTTTTTTTCATCCTATCTGTAGTTTTTACGGTTCTTTTTTTCTTCTTCAATCATAATTTTGTTTGTAACAGGACTTACAAAGTTAAGGTAATACCAATATGTATTTTCATAATAAACCTTTAAAGATCTTCTCGCTGCCACAAGATTGCCTCTGTAATCGTCAATTATTTTCCCATATCCTTTAAAATCCATAATCACATCGTTATCCACTTTAAAATCATTCATCTCTAAAATCGATTTACCAATAATATTTTCGTAAACTAACAGCGCCTGTTGATAATGTATGGGCATTTTATCGAAATAATTAAACACCCCATAATGTGCCAAATTATTATGAAAAGTTATAAATTTATTTGACACCAAGTAATAACTTATTAAATACTCAAAAGCCATCTTATTGTTCTTGTTGGCCTTTAACATAAATTTCATTATCAGGTCCGGGTTCTGCCTGTCGGAAAAGAAGTCAAAACGGGGTATGAATTTTCTTTTCTCAGCGATCAGGCTATCCTGTCCTATCCCATCTTT
>JALVJU010000184.1 GCA_027034005.1 Marinilabiliaceae bacterium | reverse complement strand
TGTTGGAAGGGATATCGATGAGGCATTCGTGGTGTGTGAAGTGCTGGAAAAGGCCTGTAAGGCCTTCATCGAAGCAGAGTTCCTGGGCGGAGCCAAAAGCATTAACAAATTTGAAGCCTGGATGATGAATAAGTTCTACCTGAAGAAATATTCGAAGCAGGAAGAAGAGAATAAGTAAGTTGAAAGTTAGAAAGTTAAAAAGTTAAAAGTTTAAAAGCCGGTAGCCGCAAGGCCTTGTCATGTGGAGAGGAAGCAAAAGGTGGAGGAAACATACAAAGCCGATAGATAGAACAAATTCACAGGTGTGGTTTTTATCACTATCTGAAAGGGGCTGACCCAAATGGGGGCATGTCCAATCGATCAAATGTCTTCTTTTGTTCGGATGATGTTTTTCATGGTATGTGATGAAATAAGACCCCCAAGGGGTCATATCTATTTAACCACGGGTGCAACCCGAGGTTAAAAGTAACACATATACAACAACCCTTCAGGGGTTGAAACATACCGGCAACTGTCGGTATCATTCCAGGCAATACCGACAGTCAGGGTCAGTTCTCCGTGCACCTGACTCCGCCCCTGTCCATCTCTACGATACATTTGTTGCAACGGAAACATGCTGATTCAGAGATCTCTCCTGATTTTATCTTTGACAGGAACTGCGGATCGTGGATCAACGGACGGCCAAGAGCAATGAGGTCGAAGCCGGCATTCATAACAGTTTCAATATTTTCTACAGAATTGACACCACCAAGATAGACCAGTGGTATTTTAACAGTTTTCCTGATCTCAAGTGCCTGGTCAAAAAAGAAGTTTGGCTTGAAATCGTACTTTTTGATCATGAAAGGGCCGAAAAGGGCCATGGTGAGTTTCTCAGCTATGTTTTCACCGTTCTGTATCATGCCTTTAAGCGGTACTTCTCCGCGCAGAAGATAAAAAGGGGTCTTGCTGGTAAAGCCGCCGCTAAGGATAATAGCTGTGCAACCAAGCTTTTCAAGTTCTTTGGATACATATTTGCAATCATCGAGGGAAAAGCCATTTTTGAAGCCATCGCTTAAGTTTAGTTTTACCAGAACGGGGAACTTATCGCCAACTCTTTGTTTCACTTTTTGAAACACCTCGAGAGGGAACCTTGCTCTATTTTCGATGCTGCCGCCGTAATTGTCTTTTCTCCTGTTTGTCCACGGGCTCAGGAACTGACTTAACAGGTATCCGTGCCCCATGTGAATTTCAACAGCATCGAAGCCGGCCTCTTTCAGTTTTAGGGCTGCATCAGCAAAGGCTCCTGCTATCTTGTCCATATCATCTCTGTCCATCTCTTTGGAGAACATCAGTCCCGACATGAAACCATATTCATTGAACAACTTGCTTGGTCCCATTGGCTGTTTTATGTCTGTGTTTTTTGAAAAATAGCCGCAATGCGTAAGCTGCATGGACACTTTACCTCCCGCCTTGTGGACCTGTTCGGCCAGGTATTTTAGTTTTTCAATACTTTTATCATTAATGTACATCTGTTCTTTAAAAGTTCTTCCATCGGCAGTCACGGCCCCGTAAGAAACTGTTGTCATGGCAACGCCTCCATTTATCATCTCGACATGGTGCCCTGTCAGTTTCTCATTGGGCAGGCAGTTGTCGTACATGCCTTCGTAGGTGGCAGTTTTGATAAAGCGGTTTTTGAGCGTTAAAGAGCCTATTGATACAGG
>JALVJU010000183.1 GCA_027034005.1 Marinilabiliaceae bacterium | reverse complement strand
TTGAGAATTTTGTCACATGGGTTCCGTTACGTTGAATGGAGTTATGTCCTTTTTCGGGGAAATAATTATGCCCCCCGCCAAGCATACCGCAGAAATAGTCAAAACCACGATTGTTTGGATGATGCACCTTCATCGCACCGAGATGCCACTTGCCAATAATGGCCGTTTCATAACCAGCATTTTTAAGATGATCGGCAATGGTGTACTCACCGGGGGTAAGGCCATGAAATTCCGGCCTGTCGGCCATGGTTTCATTCCACCAGGTCAGGTTATGCTCAAACCCGAAACGTTGCGGCTGCCTGCCCGTTATCAGCCCGGCCCTTGACGGGGCACAAACACTGGCCGTAACATAGGCATTGTTGCAAAAAATACTTTTCTCAGCAAGAGCATCCAGATTAGGGGTTTTCAGTTTTTTACTGCCAAGAAATCCCATATCGCCCTGCCCCATATCATCTGCAAGGATAATCATTATGTTAGGCTTGTTTTTCCCTGAAGCATTCTGCCCCGCTGCCAACAGTGGCATAATTGTCAGAACAGCCCACAAAAGGCCATTCAACACTACCTTTGTTTTAAAAGAACTCATTGCAAAACATTATTATATTTAATTTTGTTAAACCATAAAGATATAAATAAGTCAAAACATAAACTTATTCATCAATTATTTTTCAACCTCATTTTAGAATCTTAAATTATTACAAATGAAAAATTTATTCCTGTTGCTTTTATCAATATTCTTAATCCCGGGATTCGTTTTTGCCCAAAAGGATAAAGAAGAACTAAAATTGCACTGGCCGAAAGAGATAATAAAAAACGGAACGGCAGTCATACTTTATCAACCTCAACTGGAATCATTCAAGGGAAATATTCTGCAAGGGCGTATGGCACTTAGTGTCGCCCCTAAAGACGAAGATATCATATACGGAGCACTTTGGTTCAAGGCAACCCTGGAAACAGACCTTGACAAGCGTACCGCCCTACTGAAAAAAATAGATATAACGAAGATCCATTTCCCAAATTTCACAGACACGGCAAGGATCGTACGATTCACCGGGCTTCTTGAAAAAGAGATAGAGTCATGGAACCTGCTTATGTCACTCGACAGAATTCTTGCAGGATTGGAAGAGGCTGAAGACCTGAAAAAGATCTCTGTTAAATTAAACAACAAACCGCCGGATATCTATTTCAGGACTACTCCGTCCATGCTTATCACAATCGACGGGGACCCGATCATAAATGAGGTGAAGGGAGAAAAATTCGATTATGTTGTAAACACTCCTTTTTTCATTGTTAAAAAGAAAAAGAAATATTTTATCAAAGGAGGCAAGTTCTGGTATGTTTCCCAGGACGTTACAAAAGGTTATGAAGAGACGACCAAAGTTCCCAAGGACATTGAAGAGTTTGCAAACAAAAACCTGCCGGAAAACGAACTGGATTCCATATCTGAAAATATGGACAAAGCGCCTGAGCTGATCGTTGTCACAAAACCTTCGGAGCTTATATCAACAGACGGCAAGCCGGAGTATGCCCCTATCAAGAACACAAAATTACTGTACGTGACTAATACTT
This sequence comes from Marinilabiliaceae bacterium, assembly GCA_027034005.1. Classification (GTDB taxonomy): domain Bacteria; phylum Bacteroidota; class Bacteroidia; order Bacteroidales; family Marinilabiliaceae; genus JAADEM01. Next base: position 136 of record JALVJU010000183.1, on the reverse strand, counting down.
CCGATGATATCGTTATGGAGATAGGAGGACAGTATAACTATGTACTGCTTGCCGGACGATGGTACCGGTCTAAATCGCTGAAAGATGACGACTGGCAATTCGTCGAACCGGGACAACTGCCTGAGGACTTCTCAAA
>JALVJU010000182.1 GCA_027034005.1 Marinilabiliaceae bacterium | reverse complement strand
TTGTTAACTTTAGCTTTTTAACTATGTAATTTAGTTTCTCCTCATTTGTATATAATAGTTCACTATCTTCTGAGTTCATCTACTTCCCTTTTGTCAAACAAATTTGAAAAATTTACCAAATATTTACAAACTTTTCACCTCCTTTAAGTATATAATAAAAAGTAAAAAATATTACTAAGGTAAGGAGAAAAAATGAAAATCATTACAAAAATTGGACTCTTAACACTATTAAGTGTTATGTCAACTTTGGCATGTACGCAAGAGGAGGCTTTTAACAAAATGATGGCTATAGGTAAAATTCAACAGACTATGGCATTAGAGATAAAGGATAATGATAAAAATAGAACCACTAAGTTAAGTAACTTAAATAGTGATATGCAAAAGATAAATGAGACCTATATGATGAAAAATGAGTATGATAATGCCTGTAGTGCTTATGATAGCATTGTAAAAAAATATCATATTGAGATAGATAAAGTATCAAAAGATGTGATTACTGTGAAAGAGCTAAAAAAAGATGGTGCTCAAAAAGGAGGTAGTTGCTCTTTGGCTGATGCCTCTACAAAGATGATGGATAGAATGCAAAAGATGCAAAAACTTATGAATGATGCAGATATAGCAATGGAGGAGTTTAATGAGTTTTCTACAAAACATGAGAAGATTTTACCTCTAATGACAACAAATCCATCAAAATATTGTAATGAACTTGACAATCTAACTAAAAACTACATCAAGGAGTAAAAAATGAAAAACTTAAAACAACAACTATCTGTCATAACAATAAGTGCTTTACTACTAATAGGCTGTGCCTCTACTCCAATGAAAGAGCTTAAGCCTTCAGAGATGCTTCCCAGTTACCAAAACCGATATGAGAATATGCCAAGCTCTAAAGGTTTGAGTGGTTGGGAAAAAGGAATATGGGAGTATTATCATAAAAACTATAAACTTGGGGCAAAACTACTTGAACCTTACAAAGATAAAAAGATATCAAGGGTAGCAAATGCCTATGCTTTTATGTATCAAGAGGGGCTAGGTGGGTTAAAGAGAGATATGAAAAAGGCAGTAGAGTACTATAATCGAGCTATTGAAATTGATAACTACCCTCCTGCTCTATATAATCTTTCGTTTCTATATAAGAGTGGTATTGGTGTTTCAAGAGATATGAGTAAATATTTAGAACTACTTGAAAAGTCTGCAAAACAGGGTTATATATATGCACAATTTAATCTAGCAGACAGTTATCATTTTGGAAGAGATGGGGTTTCTGAAGATTTTGGAAAAGCTTACTATTGGTATCAACAAGCTTCAAATCAAGGTCTTGCAAAAGCAGCTAGAAGAATTGGTTGGATGTATGATAGAGGTGAAGGATTTAAAAGAGATGCTCAAAAAGCATTTGAGTGGCACAAACTAGCTGCCAAAAGAGGTAATAAAGCTTCAAGGGGAGATATGATAAGATTAAAATCTGAATTATATAAAAAAAATAAGAACAAATAGAGGTTAAATGAAAACAACAACTCTAGTAATACTACTCTTCATATTGCAAGGTTGTGCAATTCAAGAGTTACAGTTAGTAAAAAATGTTTTACTGAGTGATGTTTTTATACACCATAACTATACTACCATAGCCTATGAGGGCTATGCCTTTGATGCTATGTTAAATGATACACCTGTTATTGAGATAAGTAACAAAGATAAGATTAAATCTTTAA
>JALVJU010000181.1 GCA_027034005.1 Marinilabiliaceae bacterium | reverse complement strand
GAATAATACATTCCTGCATCCGTGAGAACTCCGTCCACGTCAGTCAAAAACAATTTTATGCCTGTTGCTGTTGTCCGGTCTTTTAGCACATATGTTTCCATCAACCGTTCTGCGATCAGCCAGTCTGCTTCTTCGTCGAGTTCGATGAAAGTATATTCCGGCATTTCAAATATCCCGATCTTGCCCGACAACCTGTTTTCATAATCAATTATATTTCCAACGGAATTGATATAAAATGCTCCGTTTTCAACAAGCTGCCCGGAAAAATCCTGTCGCCGTGGCCTGTTCCTGTAATCATAATTTACCGGCGTGCCATTCTCGTCCCAAAAGAATCTTTTGATCCTGACACATGATAACATGGAATCGAAATGCCCTGTTTTGTATTTCTGCAGTGCCCGGTCAAAATCCTCCGGCTGTGTAAACGGAGAAGTTGCCTGAACTAAAATAAATGTAGTGTTACGGTCAAGGTGCTCTTTATTTATATATTCAAGCATAACAGATTCCGTTGATGAACTGTCCTGAGCATTTACACTTTCTCTTTTATACACCTGGAGCCTGTCCTTATCAAGCCCTTCAACCACCTCCATTATCTCATCACAATCCGTTGCAACAACTATTTTGTCAATAGATTCAGATCTTTGCAATGCACTGATGGCCCAATAGATTAACGGCTTATTGCACAAAGGTTTTATATTTTTAAACCTTATTGATTTACTGCCGCACCTTGCCGGGATAAAAGCTATTGTTGACATACTAATGCTTTCTGTATTTAAGTTTCTCCCTTTGGGCTTTCTCGATGTCTAATATTTCCGATTTCTTATATGTCAAAGACTTATAGGTTGCATTCAGGTCTCTTACTAATTTTTGCAATCCCGGCGGCTCCAGTGATGCAGCATGGTCTGTTCCTTTCCATGTCCTGTCTTTTGTAAAATGCCTCTCGATCCATCTGGCGCCCAAAGTGTAGGCGGCATTGTCGATGGCAATTCCAAGATGATGGCCTGAAAAGCCAATGTCTTTTACTAATGCCCCGTATTCTTTATGCAGCCTTTTTATCTCCAGCAGTGATACATCCTCAAAAGGGACAGGATAACCTGATGTACACGAATATATTATCACTCTTTCTTTTGACTGCCCTTTGTTGTTGAAGAAATCAATGATACGTTTCTCTTCTTCAAGAGTAGTCATCCCGAATGAAATATGAATATCTTTTTTGTACTCATCGCGCAACACCTCCAAAAGTTCAAAGTTGTTATTACATGCCGAGGGGACTTTAATATAATCTGTATCCAGTGAAATTACTTCCCTGGCCGAAGTGATGTCCCAAACTGAAATAGAATATCCTATGCCAATTTCTTCACAATATTTTTTCAGTTGTGCATGTTGTTCAATGTTCAATTCCAGAAATTCCCTGTGTTCCCCGTATGTGTCACCGTACGAATGCATCGGATTGGGGTGGGGCGCATTGTACTGTTCTTCTGTCAGCAACTCTTTCGGGTTCCTTTTCTGAAATTTTGCATAATCAGCTTTACAATCTTTCGCAAGCTGTATTATCTCTTTGGCTATCTCAAAATCTCCTTTGTGATTGCAGCCGATCTCGGCCACAATGATTGGTTTTTTATATTTGTCCATCAGTAGTGTTTATTTTATTCAGGTCAATTCTGTCAAAAGCATCAATGTATGAATTGGGCGTGGCATTAAATATTTCTGCATTAAGGCTCTCCGCATATTCTTTTAAAACAAAATACCCGGCAAAAGCAAGCATGAATTTATGTAATATCTCATGTAATCTCCTGTGCCCTTTGCCCCTTTTGTCAAGGGTCTGGTGCTTTGAATCTTCAATGTCGTAAAAATGTTTTTGATTAATAAGAGCTATGTTATCTTCATTTACCGTTATTTCAGGCAACCAGGAGTGGTCTGCTCCTATTAAATATATTTTTTTATAGCCAAGGTTTAAACCTGTAAAAATAGACGGGATCATCACGTTATGAGGACGAGGCATTCCCAGGTTGTGCCTAAATACCCAATGCCGGAAAAATTTCCATCCTTCAGAAGGGATCTGATTAATGTAGATTATATTAATGTTTTTGTTTGTTAATAGTTTTTTTTGCCACCTCTTGTATTTTCTGGCTTCATAAGGAAAAAAGAACTGTATTTTCCATGTGGTTTTTTTTGCCATTTCATCAAACAGGATATTGCTCTGTTCCACAAACTGCTTGTCAATGTCATCAAGCCACAGGTCCGGTGCAATAGACATATAATATGCAGGACGTAATTGTTCGTAAAATTCCGTTCGGGGAAAATGATTAACACACATCAAATCTTTATCGGATAAAAAATCCTTATGCTTTTTCAGGCTCCCGACCAACGATGGGCCGTTACCTAAAATAACAAGATCTTTATCCCTTTTTTCATTCCTGATCTTGGGGAATAATTTAGAAAATAAGATTATTCTTGCTATAGTGGCAATAACATCAGAAATGTTCTTTAAGAAAGATTGTATGGCCAATATTACTTTCATATTCAGCAAAAATACATAATAAAAGTATTATCTCATTTTACTTAACAGATAAAAGTTAATAAGATTCTAACATTATTGCTAATTTTGTGTTATAAAGCACTACTGTTGGGAATAATAAAAAAACAAACATTTCAAGGTTCTTTTTACTCTTATCTGGGAGTAGGATTGGGGTTTATTATATCCGGCATATTATTCCCCAATCTTCTTTCTCACGATGAGATCGGCCTGTTGCGTATCCTTGTATCGTATTCTACGCTCTTTGCACAATTTGCCCTTTTTGGTGTAAACACTGTTACTGTTAAACTTTTTCCGGTTTACAGAGATGAGGACAAAAAGCATCATGGCTTTTTAGGCCTGGCCTTACTGATATCCCTTGCAGGATTTCTTCTGACCTCAGTTATATATCTGAGTTTACATGATCTTGTTGTTGACAACGCCAAAGAAAAATCGGCACTGTTCGTTGAGTTCTACTACTATGTAATCCCGATGATGTTCTTTACTGTCCTTTTCGGTATATTCGACACATATTACCGTGTTCTTTACAATGCAGTAAAAGGAATAGTTTACAAAGAAGTGATACAGCGTTTGCTGATCATATTGGCTGTTACTTTATATTTTTTCCGGTTAATTGATTTCAGGGCTCTTGTCATACTGTATACAATCGCAATAGTTTCTCCGGCAGTGCTGCTAATGTTCGCGTTGATAAAAGATAAGATATTTTTTCTCAAGCCCGATTTTAGCTTTATCAGTAAAAATATGGCCAGGCGAATGGCGGATGTTGCGTTCTTTGGTATTATAACAAGCTATTCGGGGGTTGTGGTGATGAATGTTGATCTGATAATGGTTGACCATTACCTGGGATTGGGGGCAACGGGGATCTATGCCATCACATTCTTTTTCGGGACACTTATCCTGGTACCGTTGCGAACAATGGGCAAGATAAGTTCTGTTGTTATTTCCGATGCATGGGAGAATAATGACAGGGAAACTATTCTTGATATTTATAAGAAAAGCAGCCTGACGTTAAGTGTTATCGGATTCCTTATCTTCCTTGGAATATGGGGCAACATTGATAATATTTTCAAGATCATTGGAGAGGACTTCGAACCGGGAAGATATGTTATTCTCTTTGTCGCTCTGGCCAATATCACAGATGTGCTGTTGGGTGTCAGCCCTCACATAATTATTAACTCCCCAAATTATAGATGGTTCTCTTTCTTACTGATATTTTTTGCGGCAATGGTAGTCTTGTTCAATTTTATCTTTATTCCTGTATTCGGTATCGTTGGGGCTGCTTTTGCATCATTTGTGGCAAAGTTTTTATACAATGCATCAAAATATGCTTTTCTTTACCGTAAATATAGTTTCAGCCCATTTTCGGCAAAGCATATTTATCTGTTTGTCATAAGCGGTTTTACATGGTTTATCTCATCACTTATTCCTGATCTGAGTAATTTTGTATTCGATATAATTATCCGAAGTTTTGTGATCGTAGTAATATTTTTACCTCTCGTGTATAAATTCAAGATTTCAGAGGATATAAATCTAGCGTTATCGGAAATATATGCGAAATATCTGAAGCGGGGATAAAGAGGATTTTAGTAGCATTAGGCGTAAAAGGATTAAAAAGAAGACCATACAATTCAAAAACAATTATATTTGCAACAAGTCTTAAAACTGGTATCATGAATGTATTGAAAAAATTAATGCCGCATATTACAGCAGTCATTTTGTTTCTGCTTATCTCTTTTGCCTATCACTATCCTTTACTACAGGGGAAACGCCTTCAGCAGCATGATTACATGACCTATAAGGGGATGTCGAAGGAGGTGAACGACTACCGCGAAAAAACAGGCGAAGAGCCACTTTGGACGAACTCAATGTTTGGCGGAATGCCATCTTATCTGATAGGTGTCAAGTGGGAAGGAAATATGTTCAGGACCATAAATCAACTGGTGCAAATAGGGCCGCGGCCGGGCAGCTATACGTTCATCACAATGCTGTTCATGTATCTTGCGTTACTTATGTTTGGCGTTAATCCATGGCTGGCTATCGCAGGAGGGATAGCATTCGGATTATCGTCGTACAACATTATTATCATAGCGGCAGGGCACAATGCCAAGGTGGTGGCGCTTGCCTATCTGCCTGCCATTCTTGGCTCCATACACTATACCTTACATCGAAAATTTCTGCCCGGACTTGCAATATTTGGTTTTTCCATGGGGTTGGAGATCGTTGCCGGCCACCCTCAGATAACATACTACGGGCTTTTGATGGTGCTGATATATGCTTTGTTTGAACTTGCTTATGCCATCAAGCAGAAATATTATAAAACTTTATTGTATAAATTTTTAGGACTGGGAGTTGTTACTCTTCTTGCTGTAGGAACCCATTTCGGAAATCTTTATGCGACCTATGAATACGGTAAGTATTCCATAAGGGGGAAAACTGAGCTTTCTACGGAGAAAGAGAACAGAACATCCGGGCTTGATAAAGATTATGCAACGGCATGGAGTTACGGAAAGATGGAAACTTTCAATCTCCTCATTCCTAACCTGTACGGAGGTGCATCAAATGTTGATCTTGGAACAGATTCCAACCTGTACCGGGAATTGAATAAGATGAGAGTGCCCAATGTTGCCGAAATTGTGAAGCACGCTCCTGCCTACTGGGGGGCGCAACCAATGACATCCGGGCCGGTCTATATCGGCGCAATCATCGTATTTTTATTTGTTTTCGGGCTTTTTGTTGTCAAAGGCGAGATTAAATGGTGGCTGGTGGTTACCACTATTTTAA
>JALVJU010000180.1 GCA_027034005.1 Marinilabiliaceae bacterium | reverse complement strand
GGCCTTGCCAGAAGATACACATCCCGCTCAACACCGCTGATACGCCAGAAATCCTGGCACTCAAGGTAACTTCCGGTACTCCAGCGATAAACTTCAAGGGCCAGAGTGTTCTCTCCCGGCTTTACATACTTTGTGATATCAAATTCGGCAGGCGTCTTTGACCCTTCACTGTAGCCCACCTTCTCACCATTCACCCAGATGTAAAAAGCCGATTTCACAGCCCCGAAGTGAATGTAAATCTCCCGTCCGTCCCAGTCGGAAGGGATTGTAAAAGTCCTTCGGTAACTTCCAACAGGATTGTACCCATTGGGAATGACCGGCGGATCCGGGCGTTCTTTGACTATCTCCCAGAAAGGATATCTGGTATTCACATAAATCGCAGTATCGAAACCCTGGCGTTCCCAGTTCCCCGGAACTTTTATGTCGGCCCAGTCAGCCACGTCGTAATCGGGCTTATAGAAATCTTTCGGCCTGCTTTCGGGATTAGGAGCAATGTGGAATTTCCAGATACCGTTCAATGAACTGTAAAACTCGGATTCTGCAGTATTATTGTCCCACGCCTTGCGCACGGTTTTGTAAGGAATGAAGTATGCATGCGGGGGAAGCTTGTTGATACCGAAGACACTGACATCTTCCCACTCTTTTTTATCTGATGCAAATAAAGCCGAACCGATGCCCAGCATTAATAAAATAAGGTAACGGGAGAAAGTCTTCATCGGAATTGATTTTGAATTACACTTTAAACAAAGGTAATCAAAATCAATAATGAGCGACGAATTTAGATCGTATACTTTTAACGAACCATATACCTGTTCCCGTTCCCGTCCACAAACATAACTATACCTTTGCCCTTAGCGTAAAGAACTGTTTTGATATCAGAAAAATCGGATATTTCATTAAAAGTTATTTCAAGCACACCTTTCAGCTCTACGTCAAGAGGGTAGTCTTCAAAGTATTTGATATTGGCATTCTTTTCAATATTTTCATTTGTCACTATATCGTAGGTTGCTGCCTGGAAAGTACCTGAAATAGTATTTGATATAGTAACCTTTAAAGTGAACTGGTTTTTGTCCTCCCAATTTGTAATACAGCCACTACTGATATCTACAGAAAAACTGTATGGAGATACTGATGTTCTAAAACCCACCGAATACATAAACCTGTCGTAACTCGTCCCGCAATCATCGGAACAAGCATCCTTAACAATGAATGTGTCACAGGAAACCTTCAGTAGAGTCTGGCTAAAGCCGGTGTCGTCAACAAGTTCCCGGGATTTTATGCTGTCGGCCACAAACCACTCTTTTATGATGTTTTTGTAGTAATCCGACCTTTCAGTATCGATACACTCTGTTTCACCGCAACTTGCCAGCAGCACAGCCAGAACAACGTATAGCAGGCTATTTTTTAATTGTGATGCTGTCATTGTTTGTGAAATTTATCTGAAGGACACCAAATTGCTTATTGTAAAGAACCCTGTCGGGGTGGATCTCGGGATTGTCGTACATGTTGCTTTCGGCTTTGTAAACATTGTAAAATGTGTTCTCACCGAGTTTTACAGAATCCATTTGAGGAGGCAATGAGATGTTGATCTGAAAATCATAACTATTAAACTTTATCTCCAGAAAAGGGTAAAACTGTACCGGAGTTACTTTGAGCGTTAAGTTCAGATACGGGGCAACACTGAAAAGTTCAGCAACTTTATACTCATACGAAA
>JALVJU010000179.1 GCA_027034005.1 Marinilabiliaceae bacterium | reverse complement strand
TATTTAATTAACTCAAAAAAGTTCACGCCTAAAAAGCGGTGCAAAAGTATGAACTTTTTATCAGAAATAAATAACAGTCAGCGTGTTTTTAATGTTTTATTAACTATTTTTTTGTGTTTTGCAACATGTGAGATGCTATTTTTATGTAAAACACCTTTAACCGGGTCTTTTCACAACTCTGGTGTGAGCGAAAAGTCATCTGATGAATAAACCTTAGTTTGTTAAAGGTGGGTGCACGACAAATTTCAATCATAATTCTTTCTTTTTCCCCAATCGGTCACGTGGTGCGGTTGTCATGATTTTTGAATGCTGCGCGTCAAAAATCCCGCCAACCACGTTTGGTTATATTGGTTTCTGTCCCCGCCCTTACGGACGGGGTTACCAATGTTACGCCCCGATGGGGCTTTGTTTAGTCATGGATAAGGGGTTTTTGCTTTTGTTTTGTCTTATGTGGTCCAAATGCATCAAGTAGTAGTTTGTGAAATTGGTACAATAATATTGCTATTTTTATGCTCTTTTTTCGTGGATTCTGTCGTACACCCGTTAAAGATTCATCAGATGACTTTATCTTTCTTTTTTATATTTTTACATCCTATAAAAATGCTGCAAATGAAAAATGTACTATTATTATTAATGGCCGTATCCGTCTTTTTAAATTCCTGCACTATGAAAAAGGAGAGCGTTGACCTGATATTGAAAAACGGTGTAGTTTATACCGTTAACAAAGATATGGATGTGGTTGAAGCTCTTGCAGTAAAAGAGGGAAAGATAGTTGCTGTTGGCAATACAAAGGATATGTTAAACAGGTATGATGCCAAAAGGACAGTTGACGCTAAAGGTAAAGCGGTTTATCCCGGTTTTATAGATGCTCACTGCCATTTCTATGGATACGGCGAAAACCGGCTAAGGTATGTTGACCTTGCCGGCACGTCATCGTTTGAAGATATACTTGAAAAGGTAAAGACTTTTGCTGTCCAAAGGCCGGACAGTAAGTGGATCCTTGGCAGGGGCTGGGACCAGAATGACTGGGATGATAAGTCGTTTCCCGACAAGGCAAAGCTGGACCGCATTTTCCCCGACAGGCCGGTGCTGCTTATCCGCATCGACGGCCATGCGGTGCTGGTGAACAAAAAAGCCCTTGAGTTGGCGGGCTTTGATGAAAAGACAAATATACCCGGAGGAGAACTGCTGAAAAAGAACGGAAGACCTACCGGTGTATTGCTTGACAATGCTGCCGATGCCGTTAAGGCCATAGTCCCAGAACTGACGCAAGAAGAGCAGGAAAAAGCACTGCTCAAGGCACAGGATGACTGTTTCACTGTGGGGCTGACATCTGTTGTCGATGCAGGGCTGGACAAGAGTGTGCTTGAGTCAATCGACAAACTGGACAGAGAAAAGAAGCTGAAGATGCGGATCTATGCCATGGTATCGGCGAACAGGGAGAATATCGAAAGTTATGTAAAGAAAGGTATTTATAAAACTTCCTACCTACATATCGCTTCCATCAAACTTTATGCTGACGGGGCTCTTGGCAGCCGTGGGGCATGTCTTCTTAAACCCTATTCGGATGATCCGGGCAACTATGGTTTTCTGGTGAACACTCCGGAATATCTTGATTCGGTCTGCAAAGTAGCTTTCAGGAACGGATACCAGGTCAACACCCATGCCATTGGGGATTCAGGGGTAAGGACGGTGCTGGATATCTACTCGAAATACC
>JALVJU010000178.1 GCA_027034005.1 Marinilabiliaceae bacterium | reverse complement strand
ATGGCATGGAAACAAGTGGAAGGATGTGTAAATGCCGATGGTGACGACTCCGCTTCTGACGGCGATATCGATATTGCCTTCGGGCTGCTGCTTGCACATGAGCAGTGGGGCAGCACAGGGGAGATCAACTATCTGTACTATGCACGGCTGATCATCAAAGACCTTATGGGCGAGACTGCCAAACAGGGCGACATCAATCAGGACCTGCATACCGTTAAGCTTGGTGACTGGGTAACATCGGGCGATTACATGAACAGCACAAGGACATCCGATTTTATCACAGATCATTTCCGCGCATTCTCATGTATCGCAGACGACAGTGTGGCCTGGGCTAATGTCACAAACAATTGCTACGACCTTGTAGAACACTTACAAACAAATTACAGCCCCAACACCGGACTCCTCCCCGATTTCATTGTTGATATCAACACAAATCCCAGGCCTGCACCACCGAATTTCCTCGAAGGAGACCTTGACGGCCACTACTCATACAATGCATGCCGCGATCCCTGGCGGTTATCAACCGATTACCTGATAAACGGTGAAGAGAGAGCATTTAATGCAGTACAAAAGATAAACAACTGGATTTACAATAAGACAGGAGGTAATCCTGAAAACATCTACGCTGGCTATCACCTTAACGGAACCGCCACTGCAAACTGGCATGATGTATCGTTCACTGCCCCTTTTGCCGTAGGCGCCATGCTTGACACTACAAAGCAAGAGTGGCTGAACGACCTTTACGACAACATCCTTGAAACCGGAACTGCAGAAAGCGGCTACTATGGCAACACTCTGAAACTTCTTTCCATGTTAGTGATATCCGGCAACTACTGGGCACCGCCATGCATTCCCTCAACAGGCATTATAAGAACCAAAAGCCAAACAGGATTTAAAGTATATCCAACCAAGACAAAAGACAGGATCTATATCGAAATGGCCCCGGAATACATCCATGAAAAGACACACATCAAAATATATAACCTTACCGGTACCCCTGTCCTTGAGCAGCAAATCACAGGAACCCAAAAAGCAACCCTAAACATCTCGTCACTACCTGCAGGCATTTATATATTGGGGTTATTTTCGCAAAAAGGGAATTTGATCGGATCAAAAAAAGTGGTAGTGAGCAGGTAAGATACATCTTAACTACAATCGCATCGCACTGCCCTTCAGGATAAAATTTGCAGGAACAACAGATACTTTCTTGTCGGACTTCAGACTTTTTATCCTGTCGAGGAGCATCTCAGCAGCTTTGTGACCTATATCGTAGGCCGGCAGTTTAAGCAGTGACATATTTGAAGCGATCTTCTTCACCCCTTCAGCAGTATCTATGGACACCAGCATTACGTCGTCCGGTACTTTCATTCCTGCACGGAGAAGTTCCAGCTCAACATCAAAGGCAGTGATCACATTCTTCACGAACAAGACATCTCCCATTTCTCCGTTACCGGAAACATTGTTCACAATACGGCTAACGGCATTCCAATCATCATCTGCGCCATAAAATACGGAAAGCCCTTTTGTTTCGCCTGTGATACTCTCCATGGCAGAAAGAAAAGAATTCAGTATCTGATTGTCGAGCGGGTCTTTCTCATTATCAAGCAAAAGGGAGATATTCTTCGCCCCAGCGGAATAAAGATGTTTCAGACTGTTACAGATACCATTAAACAGATCTGGCAGAACAGAACTTACTTCTGTGCTATCGTCAGGTTCGAAAACAGATACAACAGGAAAAGCATCTTCTAACGGGATAGAATAAAAACCTGCGGGAATGGTACGGTCACAAATCACATGAACAACGCCGGAGATGCCGTACTTCTTGTACTTATCAAAAAAATCTGCCACATTGTTTTCATCGTTCCTGGTATCGACAATAAAAACATCGTAGCCCTTTTTGCCAAAATAATCACGAATGCCTTTTATGATCTCCCGGTAAAAAGAAAATTCGAACGAAGGTATCATAACGGCAATGGCATCTCCCTTTTCTACCGGCGAAAGATCCGGCACTCCTGAGAAATACCCAAGCCGCTTTGCCACCTGCCTTACCTTATCTTTAGTACCCTTGCTTATCCGGGGGTGGTCGTTCAGTGCCCGAGAAACTGTAGAGGCAGATATTTTAAGGACATCTGCAATATCCTGGACTCCAACCTTCTCTTTTTTATTGTCTGCCATTAAATAATCCCGGTATTACTGTCTTATTTTTGTTCCAGCCACTGTTTTATCCTGCCCTCAAACATCTTCTTGATATCCCTGACATCACCGTACGATTCATCATCGACCCTCAGCTCACCTTTTGTAACATGGCCAAGGATGGAGAACGGGAACCCGGTATCAACCATAAAATCTACAAAATCATCCTGTTTCTCCGGCGAAACAGAGACTACAACACGCCCCTGTGCCTCTCCAAAGAGGAATGCCTCCTTACGTATCTCGGCATCGGAAGTAACATCAAAACCAAATTCCAGAGGAATAGCACATTCAAGCATAGTAAAAAAAAGGCCGCCATTCGACACATCATGCACCGACCGTACAAGACCGTTGTTGATAAGATCTTTCACAATGCCCTGAAGCTCTTTCTCCTCCTCCTCGTCGTAATACGGGGGGACGGACTCCGGAATCCTGAGATAATTAACAGCATACTCCGAACTATTGACATCATTGCGCGATTTGCCCACGATGAATATCATATCACCTTTATGCTTGAAAGATACTGTAGTGTAATGTTTTTTATTTTCTACAACACCTACCATGCCGATCACAGGAGAAGGGATCACAGCCTTGACCTGACCTTCGACTGAATGCTGGTTGTAAAAACTCACATTGCCGCTGACCACCGGGACATTGAAATATTTGCAAGCATGGGTAAGACCTTTGATAGTCTCAACAAAATCACCATATACCTCACTGTTGTGAGGGTTCCCAAAGTTCAGGCAATCGGAAATAGAAGACGGTACACCGCCCGCACACACGATATTCCTCATTGCTTCCGCAACAGCTATCTGCGTCCCCAGATTAGGATCACCTTTCATGTAGTTCGGATTACAATCCATTGTCACGGCAAGAGACTTGTCGCTGCCCTCTATTTCTATAAACCCTGCATCGGACGGATATTTTCGGTTTGAACTCTCCTTTCTGAGAGTGTTATCGAACATATCGCACAACCATTTCTTGGAAGCAACATTTATACTGTTTATCATTAATTTAACAACATCCGGATAATGGTCCGGTTCAGGATATGATTCTATATCGATATCGACAACATCCTTTTTCACCACTTTATAATCCCTCTCGTATACCGGGGCTTTCTCTCCAAGTCCGACAAAATCGAACGGTATTTCGGCAACCACATTATCGCCATCAAAACAGCTCAACATCCCGCTGTCGGCAACCTCACCGATAACGGCAAACGGCAGTTCATCAACCTTGGCTATCTTCTCAATTATCGGTTCATCTTCAGGCTTGAAACAAACAAGTATCCTACCCCACGTTTCGGACAGTAGTATCTCCCTTGCTGTCAATCCCTTATCACGGCACAATACTTTATCGGTATATATTTTCATCCCTGTTTTGCCCCGTTGTGTCATCTCCGCAGCAGCACCGACCAGGCCCTGATCTCCTATGGTCTGTATCCCGACAACACAATTCGTATCAACAAACTTACCTATCACGGACAGCAACCTTGTCTCTATCGAAACATCCATCATCTGATCAAGGATCACTGGTTTTGTTTCAATGTTGTTAACCACATCTGCGGTAAATGCATCATTATCGATACCATCATTGCCTGTTAAAGCACCCACAATGGCGATCTTGTTTCCTACACCCTCTGCAATCCCTCTTACCAGTTTATCCTTTGGCACAACTCCCACAGCCATATTGTTCACGATGGGACTTGAATTAAAGCCTCTGTCAAAAAACACCTCTCCTGCTATCACAGGTACTTTAAAACCTTTTTCAAATTCAGAAAGACCCACAGCTACCTCCTCGAACAACCAGCGTGCAGTGTCTCTCTTTCCGTCCCCGAAACGTAAAGAATCAAGAAAAGCAACGGGTCTGGCACCCATAGCCATTATGTCACGGGTAACGACCCTTAATCCTGTACTTGCTCCCAATCTCGGCTGAATGGCACATGGATGGTTATGCGATTCCACTTTGAAAACACATGCTATACCATCGCCAATATCCACAGCCCCGGCGCTCTCTTCACCCGCCTCAACAAGCACATTATCTCCCTTTGTAGGCAGGGTCTTCAGCCACTTCAGTGAGTTTTTGTAAGTGGCATGCTCCGACCAGAGCTTAGAAAAGATCTCCAGTTCAAGCCGGTTCGGCTCCCGTTTTAATATCTCTTTTACCTTTTCCTGTTCCGCAGTTGACAATGAAATATTTTCCATTTTTCTATTATCATATGAAGCCATAATTCGGGTATTTTTACTTTATTAATTCTTAAAGGTTTTTCATACATTTGTTTCTTAAGAAACACTCAAAACCCCTGTAAATATTTCATTGATGAAAGTATAAAAAATAATTCAAATACCAAATTGAACAAACAAAATTGAAACATTATGGACAAACTGGCTTTGATAACAGGAGCAACATCAGGAATAGGTAAAGCAACCTCCTTAAAACTTGCCTCTCTCGGTTACGACCTGATAATCACAGGAAGGCGTAAAGCACGGCTTGAAAGTCTTGCCGCATCGATCACAAAACAATACAACAACAAAGTGAAAGCTCTTGTGTTTGACATCAGGATGAACAGTGAAACTGATGCTGCAATTGCAACGCTAGATGGAGAATGGAAAAACATTGATGTCCTTGTGAACAATGCCGGCCTTGCTGCAGGAGCCGACCCTATACAAGATGGCCTCTGGAGTGACTGGGAACAGATGATCGACACCAACATAAAGGGACTTCTCTACATCTCCAAACTTATCATTCCATTTATGATAGAAAAGAAGAAAGGGCATATAATCAACATCTCATCTATCGCCGGAAAGGAAGTTTACGCCAATGGAAATGTATACTGTGCCACAAAACACGCCGTAGAAGCTATCACAAAAGGGATGCGGATAGATCTGCTGAAATATGGCATTAAGGTATCATCTGTTTCTCCCGGCATGGTTGAAACAGAGTTTTCCATCGTCAGGTATCACGGCGATAAATCAAAAGCCGATGATGTGTACAAAGGACTCACCCCTCTTTTCGCCGAAGACATTGCAGACACCATAGAATTTATCGTAACCCGGCCGCCTCATGTCAACATCAACGACATACTGATAATGCCCACGGCTCAGGCAAACGCATTTTACAACTACAGGGAGGAGGAATAAC
>JALVJU010000177.1 GCA_027034005.1 Marinilabiliaceae bacterium | reverse complement strand
TTTTACACTCACTATTATTAACCCAAAATTGTCATTAGAAAATTTAAGTAGGCACAAAAGGCCAGCTAAAATTGTTTGTTTCATTCCATATTCCTTCTATCCATTTTCTTCTCCTCATGCTTAAAGACAAGTTCAAAATACGCTGATTACCTGACCTTGTAATATAACCTCCTATGGCAAAAATTTTATATCTCATGGTTTTAAGTTGAGGTAAGGTATTGGATTTTAAAACTGCCTGTTTAAAAAGACTCATTATGTTATAAGCTATAACAACAAAGTTCAATGCAGCTTCGGATGCAGCAAAGTTTTGCATGTTAAAACTTGCAAAACCAAAGTCCTCTTTAAGTTCTTTTATTCTGTTCTCACAGTTAGCTCTCCCTTTGTACATATTCCATACAACTTGTGCCGATAACCCTAGGTTGGTTATAAAACAACTGTATCGATAATTCATATATATACCTTCTTCTTTGAAAAGTGAGAGCTGCTTACCCATGGCTTTAGGTCTTTTTTTAATTCTCTGGCGTACAACAATCAACCTTCTGGGATTTTCCCATGTATCACTTTTATAAGTGGTTTCCGAAATTTCAATACCATCATCAAGTACCCACCAATTTTCTATAGCAGCAACCTTTTTTTGAATAGTACTATAATGCCGGGCTACTATGATATAATTGATAGATTTACTTTCAAGATATTCAAAAATCTTTTTGCTATAGAATCCACTGTCAGCCCGCAGCAGACTAATTACTTTGCCCTCCAGCCTTGATAGAGTATCTTCTAAAAATGACAAAAAATTACTTGTTGTATAGGCATCACCACTCCTTAACCAAAAATTAGCAACCATTTTAATCTCATCAACAAATGCCAAAAGCGGGTGATGTGAATTCCTGCCCTTTTTATTTGGGTTATAACCTCTTTTAGCACCTTGTTGGTTCCCATATCGTGTAATAACTGTGGAATCAACATCAAGTGTGTAATTATCCAATTTCACCTGACTAAAGAACCACCTGCTTATTTTGGTAAATATGCGTTGATTTATAGCAATTGTAAACTTATTAAAATATCGCTGATATGCTTTATGACCCGCCATCTGCTTAAATCCAAAAATCTTGCGAAGTACTTCATCAAATCGAGTAACTTCCAAATGTTCAAAACGATTGGCTCCACACCATACACTTACCAGAAAGCTTGTAATAAGTTGTATAGGATCATAACCGCGATTGGAACCTTGCTTGGGTAAATCCGATGCAACCAACTGGGATAATAGTCCTGTACGGTCAAGTAATTTTTTCATAAAAATCATACCGCTCCAGGGGGTAATTTCTTTATCGGTAAAAGCAATTTTTAAGTCCATAATCCGTGTATTAAAATAGTACACTAAAAAAAGCTTTTTTTAAAATAAAAATATACAGACAATAAGCAAAATATCAAATAGTTATGAACATCAAATCCTAATGGCGGTCATTAGAAAAGAATGCCTAATGACAATTTTGGGTTAAAGATTTTATTTCAATTTCCCTGTTAAGCTGCTCAGGAATGAAACAATCAGTTCTGTTTGTTCATCGCTAAGGTCTTTATTAAGCTCTGTTTTCGCCATAATCTTAACAGCTTTGCCAAGGCCTTTAACGCTACCGTCGTGGAAATAGGGATATGTCATCTCAACATTGCGCAAAGAAGGTGTTTTAAATACGAAGAGGTCGCCTTCGTTGTGAGTAACCAC
>JALVJU010000176.1 GCA_027034005.1 Marinilabiliaceae bacterium | reverse complement strand
TTCCTGAAGTAAAAAAGGTAACATACCCCGGCATTGAGGAACATCCGCAGAACAAACTGTCGAAAGAATTGTTTGATAACAAACCCGGGGCAATACTGACATTTGACATTGAGAGCAGGGAGGCCTGTTTTGATTTCATGAACCATCTTACACTTATCAGGAGGGCAACGAACCTGAACGATAACAAGACACTTATCATTCATCCGTATTCCACCATCTATGCAGAATTCTCGCCTGAGGAAAAATCCGCGATGCAGATAAAAGATACGATGATGAGATTGTCGGTGGGAATAGAGGATGTTGAGGATTTGAAGTCGGATATAAAAGAAGCATTAACAAAAAGCCGGTCTTGATGAGAAAATTTATATATTCATTTTTAATCTTTGTTGTTTTATCCATGAAGTTGGCGGGGCAGGAGATAGCTGTTGATACTACAGTTCAAAAGAAATCTTTTATCGATAAAACTACGGACCTTGCTGATAACATGATAGACATGGTTACATGGGAGAAGCCAAAATACACTTTCTCCCTGTTTCCCATTGGCGGTTATTCTCCTCGTACAGGTTTTGAGTTCGGGATAATGCCTGTCTTTAAAATTAACAATCCGGAAGAAGCCGGCTCAAAATATAAACGTTCCACGACTATCGCTCCCTATTTTATGGTTTCGACAAAGGGGATGTACTCTTTTGATATCGATCTTATAGCATTTACCCAAAGGCAGTGGTTTTTCAGGGTGAAAACGCAATATATGTACCTTCCGGATACGTACTACGGGATAGGGAATGGGGACAAACAGGAACCGTATACCGAATACAACCTGCAGCAGTTCACCCTTGATGGTGAGTTTCTGAAGGGGTGGCAGGACAAATTCTTTGTGGGATTAAAGACCGACCTGAACTATTCCGATAATACGGATATCAAAGGGGATTTACTGACTCCCGATGTTCCGGGTTATGGAGGCGGTTGGGCAAACGGCCTGGGCCCTGTGATAGCGTTTGACACTCGTGACAACATCTCTTACCCTTCAAAAGGATGGTTTGTCACAGCTTCGGCATTGTGGTATCTCAGCGATGGCCTTGGAGATTATGGTTTTAATGCCTACAATGTGGACGTGAGAAAGTTTTTTAGTTTGAAAGAAGATGAGTCGGTTTTAGCGGCACAGGCTTACCTGAACATCACTGACGGTAACACTCCGTTTTACAAACTGTCAGCATTGGGAGGGAAGAGGTTGCTGAGAGGTATTCCGTCCCCGCTGAAATATATTGATAACAATGCCTGGTATGTGCAGACGGAATTCAGGCAGCATATCTGGTGGAAGGTAGGAGCAGTGGCTTTTATCGGAACCGGACGCGCATTCTCATCTTTTAACAACACTTTTTTTAAAGAACTTCATTTCGCCGGCGGGGCAGGGGTGCGTTTCCGGGTACTTCCTGATGACGGACTGAACCTGCGGCTTGATTTCGGTATGACAAATCGCGGCGACAATGCTCTCTACCTTACTTTGAGGGAAGCATTTTAAAATTTAAAACACCTTACCATGATAGTAAACGATGTAACAGAACTCATAGGTAGAACGCCTTTGGTCAGGATAAATAATCTGAACGACTCCAAAGCAGAGATCTTTGCCAAACTGGAATCATTCAATCCCGGAGGATCGGTGAAAGACCGCATTGCACGGTCGATGATCGAGGATGCCGAACAGAGAGGATTGATAGATGAGGATA